>NZ_JBYIVZ010000011.1:0-200011 GCF_057710365.1 Streptomyces sp. bgisy027 | reverse complement strand
TTGGTTGAGAAGGGTCATCGGCGCTCTCCTTGGGTGTGGGCGACGCAGGGTCGGCGAACAGGCACGCCTACGCGACGGCTGCGGCCGCGGGGACGAGGGTGCGGCGGAGGCGGTTGAAGAACTTCGGCTGGTTGAGCGAGAGCACGGCGACAGGGGCGCCCTCACGCCGGTAGACGGCGGTGAACGTACGGCTGTCGACGTCTCCTTCGACGACCTCGGGCTCGGCGCCCGGGGCGGCGTACCCGGCGACCTGGATGCGCACCTGGTACTGGTCGGACCAGAAGTACGGCGCGGTCAGCGGTGCGGGTGCCGGCACTCCGGTCAGCAGGGTGCGGGCTGCGGTCCTCGCCTGTTCGGTGGCGTTGCTCCAGTGCTCGATGCGGGCGTGCCGTCCGGTGAACGGGTTGGGGCAGCGGGCCACGTCTCCGACGGCGACCACGCCCGGGACGTCGGTCGAGCAGCCGGTGTCGCACACCACGCCGTCGTCGACGCGGACACCGGAGCCCACGAGCCAGTCGGTGTTGGGCCGCACGCCGACGCCGACCACGACGACGTCGGCGGGCAGCACGTGTCCGTCCGCCAGGCGTACGCCCGTGACCCGGCCCGTGCCGACGAGTCCCGCCACGCCGGTACCGCACAGCAGGCGGACTCCGTGGTCGCCGTGGAGGGAGGAGCACACGAGCCCCATCTCCCGGCCCAGTTGGCGTTCCAGCGGTATGTCGAGGGCCTCGACGATCGTCACGTCGAGCCCGAGGAGACGGGCGGTGGAGGCCACTTCGGCGCCGATGAACCCGGCACCGATGACGACGACCCTGGGCGAGCCGTCGAGCAGTTCCGCGCGCAGGGCCTCGGCGTCGTCCAGGGTGCGCAGGGTGTGGACGCCGGTCAGCCCGTCCGTGCCGGGGAGTGTGCGGGGACTGGCGCCGGTCGCGACGACGACGCCGTCGGAGCGCAGTTGCCGTCCCCCGGCCAGGACGACGGACCGGGTCGCGGGGTCGAGTCGTACCGCGCGCTCCCCGAGCAGCCACTGCACGTCCAGGTCCGCGTACTCCTCGGCGTCGCCGAGTGCGAGCGCGCCGGCGTCGATGGCGCCCTTGAGGAAGTCCTTGGACAGCGGCGGGCGGTCGTAGGGGGTGTGGCGCTCCTCCCCCACGACGACGATGCCGCCGTCGTAGCCCTCGGTGCGCAGCGCGCGGACCGTGCTCAGGCCGGCCAGCGACGCTCCGACGACGGTGATCATGTTGAACCTCCGGATCGAACACTGTCTCAGATGGCACAACTGGACTCGTTATGCGCAACATGGTTTCGGCAGCGCCGAGGCGCTGTCAAGGGATGTGCCGCATCAGTGCGCAATAGCGCACAGGGTTGCGCTGTCCGCAACTGACCTGCAGGCGGATGACTGCAGGTCACGGCCTCGGGCGGGGGTCAGACGGCGGGCCGGGCATCGAGCCGGTCCTGCACCCAGGTGTGGAACTCGCCGATGTGGTGCTCGCTGGGCACGAGGACGCCGCCCTTGGCGTAGGCCCGGGAGCCCATCCCCGGCTGGGTGCGCTCGCAGGCGTCGAAGTCCTGCTGGTTGACCCGGTGGAACAGCTCCACCGACCGCTCCACGTCCTTGCCGCTCTCCACCACGTGCGGGAGGTAGAGCCAGTCGCACTCGACGACCGTACGGTCGTGGGCCATCGGGTACATCCGATGGAAGATGACGTGGTCCGGCACCAGGTTGATGAACACCTGCGGCCTGACCGTGATCGCGTAGTAACGGCGGTCCTGGTCGTCGGCGACGCCGGGGATGCGGTCCAGGCCCGCGGAGCCGTCGACGGTGAAGCCCTCGACCTCCTCGCCGAACTCCGCGCCGTGGCCGACGTAGTACTGCGCCGCGTAGCCGTCCGCGAACTCCGGCAGCACCTCGGTGAGTTCGGGGTGGATGGTGGCGCAGTGGTAGCACTCCATGAAGTTCTCGATGATGAGCTTCCAGTTGGCCTGCACGTCGTAGGTGATACGGCGGCCCACCTGGAGGTTGTCGAGGTCGTAGCGGTCGATCGACTCGACGTCGCCGAGCCGTTCGACGACCGCGCCCATGACGTCGTCCTCGAAGGAGGGCGGGGTGTCGGCCAGGCACACCCACACATATCCGAGCCACTCCCGCACGTGGACATCGACCAGTCCGTACGCGGTCCGGTCGATGTCCGGCATGGACGTCAGGTTGGGCGCGGCGACCAGCTTCCCGTCGAGGCCGTAGGTCCAGGCGTGGTACGGGCATTGGAAGGCCCGCTTGACCTCGCCGGACTCCTGCGTGCACAGCTTGGCGCCGCGGTGCCGGCAGATGTTCAGGAATGCCTTGACCGAGCCGTCCCGGGAGCGGCTGACCAGCACGCTCTCGCGGCCGACCTGGTAGGTGCGGAAGCTGCCCGGCTTGTCCAGCTCCCCGGCGCGGGCCACGCAGAACCACATGGCCTCGAAGATCCGCTCCTGTTCCAGGGCGAAGACCGCGGGGTCGGTGTAGTGCTCGCCCGGCAGCGTGGCGATCAGGCTCGGGGGCAGGCTGGTCGTGGTCAACGAAATCACCTCGGAGGGGTCGGCGGGCCGGACGGGTCAGACGCGCGCACGTCGGGGGTCGAACAGGGCGATGGGGTGCTCGGTGGTGCCCTCGGTGGCCAGGTCGGCGAGGATCTCGCCGACCACCGGCACGAACTTGAAGCCGTGGCCGGAGAACCCGCAGGCCACGGTCACCTGCGGATGCCCGGGATGCGGGGCCAGGACGAAGTGCTCGTCCGGGGTGTTGGCGTACATGCAGGCCGCGGCCTTGAGGAAACGTCCGGGCAGGGTGGGAATGCGGGGGCGCAGGTAGTCGGCCATGGCGGAGATCTCGTCCGGGTGGATCCGCCGGTCGAGGGTGTCGGGGTCGCTGGGGACGCCCCTGCGGAAGAAGGCGACCTTGGCACCGCCCTCGGGGCCGTCGAGGGCGGGGAAGCCGTAGATCTGGGTGCCGTCGGGGTCCTCCCAGATGTAGACGGGGTGCCGGTCCGGCCTGAACGGGCGGGTGCCGCCCACGGGTTGGAACCAGTACATGACCTGGCGTTCCACCGACACGCTCACCCCGAGGCCGGACAGGAGTGTCGGCGCCCATGCCCCGGGGGCGACGACGAGCCGGTCGGCGGTGTAGGCGCCGCGGTCGGTGACCACCCGGACCCTGCCGCCCGGCCCGTCGGTGTCCCAGCCGAGGACGGTCTCCGCGAAGTGCAGTTCGGCGCCGTGGGCCCTCGCCAGGTCCAGGTGGGCGGTGACGGTCGCCTCCGGCAGGGCGATGCCGGCCCTGCGCTCATAGCAGGCGACGTCCTCGGGCGCCGGGGCGAAGGCGGGGAAGCGGCGCCTGATGCCGGCCGCGTCCAGGACCTCGTGGTCCAGGCCCCATTCATGGGCGCTGCGCAGGGTGCCGGCGAACGCGGCACTGCCCTCACGGCCGATCATCAGGCCGCCGGTCTCGGTGAAGACCTCGCGTCCGGAGTCGGCGCCGAGCTTCTCCCACAGCTCGCGGGCGCGCAGCAGCAGGGGCACGTAGGCCGGGTCCTCGAAGTAGGCCTGGCGGTAGATACGGGAACCGCCGTGGCTGGAACCGAGGTTGTGGGCCGGGCCGAAGCGTTCCAGGCCGAGCACGCGCCGGCCGCGGGCGGCGAGGTGGTAGGCGGCCGCGCTGCCCATCCCGCCCAGGCCCACGACGATCACATCGTGGCAAGTGCGCGAAGAGGCCATGGGTCCATCTCCTGGGAGTCGTGCCGATGAGGGTGGGTGTCCAAGTGGTTCGGGACCACGAGCGGGTGTTGCGCAGACCGCAACTATCAGCGCTATAAGCAACTTCGGACCAAACTGTCTCCTCACGGACACCCGCTGTCAAGGGCCCCGCAGATGGACTTGCGCCACCACCCGAACCGGGCGCCCGAGCCCCCCGGTTCGCGGGGCGCACCCCCTTGACCGCCCAGCCACCCCCGGTGGAGCATGTTGCGCATCACCCACAACGTTGCGTCATATGCACCATCACACGACGGAGGATGGCATGTCTCCTCGACCGCAGCCCGGCCGCGAGTTCGTCCTCACACTCTCGTGTCCCGACCAGGCCGGCCTCGTCCACGCCGTGGCCGCCTATCTCGTGCACCACTCCGGCAACATCCTGGAGAGCCGCCAGTTCGACGACCGGCTCCAGGACCGCTTCTTCATGCGGGTGCACTTCGACGTCTCGGACCCCGGCATCTCGCTGCAGGACCTGCGCACCGGATTCGGCACTGTCGCCCAGGCGTACGGCATCGACTGGCGGCTCCACGACGCCTCTACGCCGACCCGCACCCTGATCATGGTCTCCAGGTTCGGCCACTGTCTGAACGACCTGCTCTTCCGCAGGTCCACGGGTGCGCTCAACATCGAGATCCCGGCGATCGTCTCCAACCACCGCGACTTCGAGCCGCTGGCGCGGAGCTACGGCATCCCCTTCCACCACGTCCCGGTCACCAAGGACACCAAGGCGGAGGCCGAGGCGCGGCTGCTGGAACTGGTGCGCGAACTGGACGTCGACCTGGTGGTACTGGCCCGCTACATGCAGATCCTCTCCGACGACCTGTGCAAGCAGCTGGAGGGCCGGGCCATCAACATCCACCACTCCTTCCTGCCGAGCTTCAAGGGCGCCCGCCCCTACGTCCAGGCGCATCGGCGTGGCGTCAAGCTCGTCGGGGCGACGGCGCACTACGTCACGCCCGACCTGGACGAGGGCCCGATCATCGAGCAGGACGTCGTCCGCGTGGACCACTCGCGCGACCCCGACGACCTGGTCACCATCGGCCGCGACGTCGAGGCGCAGGTACTCGCCCGCGCCGTCGGATGGCACTGCGAGAGCCGGGTGCTGGTCAACGGGAGCTGCACGGTCGTCTTCCGCTGAGGTCACGAGCCGTGCGAGCATGCGGGCAGCCCGGTCCACGCACCGCCGGCGGCGGCCTTGCTCTCGCGTTCCGAAGTCGCCCCGGGCTCCATGGACACAGCCGCATAGTTGCGCCATGAGCAACTACGCGGCAGAGAGCGCAACAGTGGGCTCCGCGGTGAGCGGCGTGCAGTCCGTCGACCGTGCCGTCAGCGTCCTGGAGATCCTCGCCCGGCGCGGCGAGGCGGGTGTCAGTGAGGTGGCCGCCGAGATCGACGTCCACAAGTCGACCGCGTTCCGGTTGCTCGGGGCGCTCGAGGCCCGTGGGCTGGTCGAGCAGTCGGCCGAACGGGGCAAGTACCGGCTGGGCTTCGGCATCGTGCGTCTGGCAGGAGCGGTGACCGGCCGTCTCGACGTCACCCAGCAGGGCCGTCAGGTGTGCGAGCGGCTCAGCGAGGAGATCGGCGAGACCGTCAACATCGCCGTCCTCCAGGAGCACTACGCGGTCAACCTGTATCAGGTACGCGGCCCGGGCGCGGTCGGCACCCACAACTGGGTCGGCCAGCTCACGCCGGTGCACGCCACTTCCAGCGGCAAGATCCTGCTGGCCCACCTGACGGCGGAGGAACGCGCGGACGTGCTCGCGGCCTCGGGCCTTCACGGGCTGACCCCGCACACGCTGACCGCGCGCACGAAGCTGGAGAAGAACCTCGCGGAGGCCCGGGAGCGCGGGTACGCGGTGACCCTTGAGGAGCTGGAGATCGGGCTGCACGCCGTGGCGGCGCCGATCCGGGCACCCGACGGCGAGGTCATCGCCGCCCTGAGCGCCTCGGGCCCCGCGTACCGGTTCACCGAGGAACGCATCCACACGTTCGCGCCCGCGCTGGTCAAGGGCGCGGAGGAGATCAGCCACCGGATGGGCCACCTGGGCTGAACCGCCCCGAGAGCGCCGCGCCCGCTGTGGGAGCCCCTCGGTTCGGGGCTCCCACAGGCGGCGGTGCGAGATCGCTCAGATGTATTCCGTCGCCGCGTCCAGCAGCCAGTCCGCCAGATAGCCGGCGAACGACGAGCGGACGAGGACCCAGAACCCGGCCCTGGGCTCGTCCCGGGCGACCAGGACGACCTGGGTGCGGCCCAGCGTCGTCTGGACGCAGCGCCCGGAACCGAAGGACCGCGGGTGCAGATCCAGGGGACAGCCGTGGGCCAGCAGGTCACGGGCGCGGGGGCCGGTCACCAGCAGGGTGGTGCGCTGTGCGGAGACATCGGTGACCGAGAGCGGCTCGTCCCCGGCCGCCTCCCGGATCCGGCTCTCCAGCTCCCGTACGCCGCCCGGCGGTCCGATCAGCAGCCATTCGTCCGGGCCGAGCCACAGCGCGGTCAACTCACCCGCGCGGACAACGGTGTTGGGCTGGAGCGGCAGCTGGAGGTCCAGTGCCAGTCCGACGGCCTCGAACGCCGCTCCCTTGGCGTCGAGACGGACGTCGACCTGGGAGAGGAAGGGGAGTTCGGCCAGCCGGATCGCGCCCCCGGAGGTGCGGGTCGCGGCGGCCAGGCGGTCCGTGACCTGCGACAGGGGGCTGCGGAGCGGGACGGTCAGGGCGTTGTCAGCCATCGCGGCGGGCTCCCTCGGGGTCGTAGAGGACGGGACTTGCGACGGTCACCGGGACCAGCCGGTCGCCCACGGGGGCGAAGAGCCGCTCGCCGATGCGGTCGCGGCCGCCCTTGACCAGGGCGAGCGCGAAGGTCCGGCCGAGCGCCGCGCTGCGGTAGCTGGACGTGACATGGCCGAGCATGGGGACCGGCGGTGTCAGCAGCACACCGTCGGCGATCAGGTGGGTGCCCTCCGGCAGGAAGGTGCCCGGGTCCTCCGGGAGGAGGCCGACCAGGTGCTTGCGGTCGGGGCGGGCGGTGTCGGCCCGGGCGTGGGACCGCTTGCCGATGAAGTCGGGCTTCTTCTTCGACACCACCCAGCTCATGCCGAGGTCCTGGGGCGTGACGGTGCCGTCGGTGTCCTGACCGATGATCGGGTAGCCCTTCTCGGCCCGCAGGACGTGCATCGTCTCGGTGCCGTACGGGGTGATGCCGTACGGGGCACCGGCCTCGTACACGGCCTCCCACAGGGCGAGGGCCTGCCACGGTGACACGTTGATCTCGTAGGCGAGTTCGCCGGAGAAGCTGATCCGGCAGACCCGGGCCGCGATCCCGGCGACGGTCGTCCCGCGCCAGGCCATGAAGGGGAAGTCGTCGCCCGCGACGGCCAGTTCGGGCGCCAGCGAGCCGAGCACTTCCCGGGACTTCGGACCGACCAGGGCGACCGTGGCCCACTGCTCGGTCACGGATGTGCAGTGGACCTTCAGCTCGGGCCACTCGGTCTGGTGCCACTCCTCCATCCAGTCCAGTACGGCGGCCGCGTTGCCCGTCGTCGTGGTGACCAGGAAGCGGTCCTGGTCGACGCGGATGACAGTGCCGTCGTCGAAGACCATGCCGTCGGGGCGGCACATCACGCCGTAGCGGATCATGCCGGCCTTCAGGGTGCTCATCATGTTGGTGTAGAGCCGGTCGAGGAAGACGGCCGCGTCCGGGCCCTGCACGTCGATCTTGCCGAGCGTGGAGGCGTCCATGAAGCCCACGCTCTCGCGGGTCGTCCGGCACTCGCGCAGTACGGCGGCCTCCATGTCCTCGCCGGCCAGCGGGTAGTACCAGGGACGCTTCCACTGGCCGACGTTCTCGAACAGGGCGCCGTGCGCGGCATGCCACGCGTGCAGGGCGGTGGTGCGGACCGGATCGCTGAGCGCGCCCCGGTCGCGGCCGGCAAGAGCCGCGAAGGAGACCGGGACGTACGGCGGGCGGAACGTGGTCGTGCCGAGTTCCGAGACGTCCACGCCGAGCAGTTCGGCGACGATGCCGCCGGCCAGGACGCCGGAGGTCTTGCCCTGGTCGTTGGCGGTGCCGGCCGTGGTGTAGCGCTTGGTGTGCTCGACCGAGCGCAGGCCGGCGCCGGTGGCGCGGGCCAGGTCGTCGACGGTGACGTCGCGTTGGAGGTCGACGAAGCGCGGGGCGCCCGCCGCGCCCGGCAGGGCGTACACGTGCATGGGAGGTGTACGCCGTGGCTGTGCTGCCGGTGCCGGGAGGCTCGGTGTGGCGGGCGGGTAGCCCTCGGCCTCGACGGCTCGGGCACCTGCCGCCGCGCCCTGTGCCAGGGCGGTGGCCAGGTCCGCCGCGCCGCTCGCGGCCCCCGCGACCTCGACCGCCTGCCGGGAGCTGTCGGGCACGAAGGAGCCCAGTGCCTCGTCGTGGCGGAGCCTGCCGCCGGACTGGCTGAACAGATGCACCACCGGGTTCCAGCCGCCGGAGACCAGCAGCAGATCGGCGGCGAACTCCCGCTGGCCCGCGGACTCCCCGTACGGGGCGACGGTGACGGCACTGAGGCGTGCCTCGCCCGCGGTGCCGGTGACGGCGTGAGCGGCCAGCACCTCGATGCCGGCGGCCCTCGCGCGCTCGGCCCACTCCCCCGGTTCGGGGCGGGTGTCGACGACGGCTGTGACGCAGAGGCCCGCCGCGGCCAGGTCCAGGGCCGCCGCGTAGGCGCTGTCGTTGGTGGTGAGGACGACCGCGTGCCGGCCGGGCAGGACGCCGTAGCGGTTAACGTACGTGCGGGCCGAGGCGGCCAGCATCACTCCGGGTCGGTCGTTGTCCGCGAAGGCGAGCGAGCGTTCGTGGGCGCCGGTGGCCAGGACGACACGGCGGGCCCGGATGCGCCAGACGCGTTCACGGGCGACCTGGTCGGGGGCGTCGGCGCCCAGGTGATTGGTGCGGCGTTCGACGGCGAGGAGGTGGTTGTCGTCGTAATGGCCGAAGACGGTGGTGCGGGACAGGACGCGGACCTCGGGGGCGGCGGCGAGCTGTCCGGTGACCTGGTCCACCCAGTCGAGGTGTTGGCCCGTGCCCAGCAGGCTGCCGCCGGGCTCCGGTTGGTCGTCGGCGAGGATGACACGGGCGCCGCTGCGGGCCGCCGCTGCCGCCGCCGCGAGGCCGGCCGGGCCCGCGCCCACGATCAGCAGGTCGCAGTGGGCGTGCACGGCGTCGTAGCGGGCCGGGTCCGGTTCGGTGGCGAGGCGGCCCTGGCCGGGGAGGCTGCTGGCGACCAGGCCGTCGTAGAGCTCGACGGTCGTCGCGGGGAGCATGGGCTCCGGGAAGGGTTCCTCGATCTGGACGACCGCGTTGGGCTCTTCGACGCCGGCGGAGAAGATGCCCCGGGGGCGGCCGAGCTTGATGCCGGTGCCTGCCTGGATGACGCCGTTGGCGAGGAGGGCGGAGGCGAGGGTGTCGCCTCGCAAGCCCCGGTATTGCGTGCCGTCGAAGGTGAAGGTGAGGGGGGTTTCGCGGTCGACTCGGCCGCGGGTGGGGTGCCGGAAGGGTGCGCCCGCGCCGCCCCCACCCGTCCCGTCCTGAAGGGGCTCCGCCCCTTCCGCCCCGCCAGGGGGCTCCGCCCCCTGGACCCCCGTCGGCCCTGGAAGGGCCTCGTCCTCAAATGCCGGGCGGGCTGAAAGGACCGGCCTCGGCCCGGGAGTCGGCGGGCGTTCCTCTCCCGTCCTGTACACCGTCAGGATCTCGTTCGTCGAGGTGTCCCGTACCGCGTTGAACCAGCGGCGGCAGCCCGATGCGTGGCTCCAGCGTTCGGCGAAGGGGCCCTTGGTGTTGTCGCGGAAGAAGAGGTACCGGGCCCACTCCTCGTCGGTGAGGGACGCGGGGTCGTGCGGGTACGGCACATGGGCCTGGCCGCCGTAGTGGAACTCGGCCTCGTCGCGGGGCCCGCACCACGGGCAGGGGATGAGCAGCATGGATCGGCTCCCAGAGCTTCCAGTGGTCCTAGTGGGCCACCGCGGCCGCGCCGTGCTCGTCGACGAGCGCGCCGGTGGTGAAACGGTCGAGCGAGAAGGGGGCGTTCAGGGCGTGCGGGGTGTCGTGGGCGATGGTGTGGGCGTAGACCCAGCCGACGCCCGGGGTGGCCTTGAAACCGCCGGTGCCCCAGCCGCAGTTGAGGTAGAGGTTGTCGACGGGGGTGAGGCCGATGATCGGTGAGGCGTCGGGGCTGACGTCGACGATGCCGCCCCAGGTGCGCAGGACGTGGGCGCGCGCGAAGACCGGGAAGAGCTCCAGAGCCGCCGACATCTGCTCCTCGATGATGTGGAAGGCACCGCGCTGGGTGTACGAGTTGTACGCGTCGATGCCGGCGCCCATCACCAGCTCCCCCTTGTGGGCCTGGCTCACGTACACGTGGACCGCGTTGGACATCACGACCGTGGGGTGGACGGGCTCCAGGAGCTCCGAGACCAGGGCCTGCAACGGGTGGCTCTGGAGCGGGAGTTCGATGCCGGCCATCGCGGCGAGGACGGAGGTGTGGCCCGCCGAGCACAGCGCCACCTTTCCGGCCGCGATGGGGCCCAGGTTCGTCCGCACTCCGACGACCCGGCCGCCGACCACGTCCAGACCCGTGACCTCGCAGTTCTGGATGATGTCGATGCCGGCCGCGTCGGCCGAGCGGGCCAGGCCCCAGGCGACGTAGTCGTGCTTGGCGATGCCCGCGCGGGGCTGGTAGGTGGCGCCCAGGACCGGATAGCGCACGTCCGGGGAGATGTTGACGATCGGGCAGACTTCCTTGACGCCGTCCGCGTCCAGCCACTCCGCGTCCACGCCGTTGAGGCGGTTCGCCTCGACGCGGCGGACGCTGTCGCGGACGTCCTGGAGGCTGTGCGCCAGGTTCAGCACGCCGCGCTGGGAGAAGAGGATCGGGTAGTCGAGCTCCTCCGCCAGTCCCTCCCACAGCTTCAGGGCGTGCTCGTAGATGCCGGCGCTCTCGTCCCACAGGTAGTTGGAGCGGATGATCGTGGTGTTGCGGGCCATGTTGCCGCCCGCGAGCCAGCCCTTCTCCAGCACGGCGACGTTGGTGATGCCGTGGTTCCTGGCGAGGTAGTGGGCGGTGGCCAGGCCGTGTCCGCCGCCGCCGACGACGATGACGTCGTACGACCGTCTGGGCTCGGGATTGCGCCACAGGAAGTCGGGGTGGTCGGGGAGTTCGGCGCCGGGGGTGCGGGGGCTCATCGGAGGGCTCCGTCCGCTGGAAGGGACAGGTTCATACGGTGTTCGCGTTCCTCTCGGCAGCCTCGACGACGTTGGCGAGCAGCATCGCCCGGGTCATGGGTCCGACACCGCCGGGCATCGGTGCGATCCACCCGGCGACCTGAGCGGCTCCCGGATGTATGTCGCCGACCAGGCCGCTGTCGGTGCGGGTGATGCCGACGTCCAGGACCGCCGCGCCCGGGCGGAGCATGTCGGCGGTGATCAGTCCGGGCGAGCCGGCGGCAGCGACGACGATGTCCGCCTCGCGTACGTGCCAGGCGAGGCCCCTGGTGCCGGTGTGGCACAGGGTGACCGTGGCGTTCTCGGAACGGCGGGTCAGCAGCAGCCCGAGGGGACGGCCTACGGTGATGCCCCGGCCGATCACGCACACCCGCGCTCCGGCGATCGGCACGTCGTACCGTCGCAGGAGTTCGACGATGCCGCGCGGGGTGCACGGCAGCGGCGCCTCCTCGCCCAGCACGAGGCGGCCGAGGTTGACGGGGTGCAGGCCGTCGGCGTCCTTGGCCGGGTCCATGCGTTGCAGTACGGCCCCCGCGTCCAGGTGGGCGGGGAGCGGCAGTTGGACGATGTAGCCGGTGCAGTCCGGGTCGGCGTTGAGCTCGTCGATCGTGTCCTCGACCTGCTGCTGCGAGGCGTCGGCGGGCAGGTCGCGGCGGATGGAGGCGATGCCGGCCTGCGCGCAGTCGCGGTGCTTGCCGCCGACGTAGGCATGGCTGCCGGGGTCGTCCCCGACGAGGACGGTGCCGAGTCCTGGCGGCCGTCCGCCGGTGGCGGTCAACTTGGCCACGCGCTCGGCGAGTTCGCCGCGGATGGCGGCGGCGGTGGCCTTGCCGTCAAGGAGTCGTGCGGTCACCGGGGGCACTCCTTCGTATGGGGAACTGCAGCTTCCTCAGGGGCGCGGGGAACTGCGCGACCGGCCACTACGCACCCGCAGCCGGTCGGCGCAACTCAGCCACGAAGGCGGGACATCGTCGGATCGAACAACGGCTCCTCGGCCACGAGGGCCTCGACCCGCCGGTCGAAGTAGCCGATCCGAACGCCGGTTCCGGGAACGGCGAGTTCCGTCGGCAGCCACGCGTAGGCGATCCCCTTGCCGATCGTGTAGCCGTACGCGGCGCTCGTGACGTACCCGACGGCCCGCTCGCCGTCGTACACCGGCTCCTTGCCCAGGACGACCGACCGCGGGTCGTCGATGGTGAGGCAGGTCAGCTTGCGCCGCACGTCGGACTTGCGGCGCTCCAGTGCCGCCTTGCCGATGAAGTCGTCCTTGTCGGGCTTGACGGCGAAGCCGACGCCGGCCTCGTAGGGGTCGTGCTCGTAGGTCATGTCGGTGCCGAAGGAGCGGTAGCCCTTCTCCAGGCGCAGGCTGTTGAAGGCGCCGCGGCCGGCGATGACGCCGCCGAGGGGCTCCGCGGCCCGCCACAGGGTGTCCCAGAGCTTCAGGCCCTGGTCGGCGGTGGTGTAGAGCTCCCAGCCGAGTTCGCCGACGTAGCTCAGCCGCATCGCCATCACCGGGACGCTGCCGATGTAGGCCTGCTTGGCGCGGAAGTACTTCAGGCCGTCGTTGCTGAAGTCCTCGTCCGTCAGGGGCTGGAGCACCTTGCGGGCGAGCGGGCCCCACAGGCCGATGCAGCAGGTGCCCGGCGTGATGTCGCGGACCTGGACCGTGCCGTCGGCGGGGAGGTGCCGGGTGAACCAGTCGAGGTCGAGGTTGCCGTTGGCGCCGACCTGGAAGAGGTCGCGGCCGAGGCGGGCGACGGTGATGTCGCTGCGGATGCCGCCGTCGTGGTCCAGGAGGAGCGTGTACGTCACCGAGCCGACCGACTTGGCGACCTTGCCGGTGCACAGGCGCTCCAGGAGGTCGGCGGAGCCGGGGCCGCTCACCTCCAGGCGCTTGAGGGCCGTCATGTCGTACAGGGCGACGGTCTCGCGGGTGGCCTGTGCCTCGGCGCCGACGATGGGCGACCAGAACTGCGCGGCCCAGTCGTCGGGGGCCGGGATGTTGCGGCCTTCGACCAGAGTCGCGTTGGCCTTGTACCAGTGCGGGCGCTCCCAGCCGTTCGCCTCCAGGAAGAAGGCGCCGTGCTCCTGCTGGCGGGGGTGGAAGGGGCTGGTGCGGATCGGGCGGGGGGCGCCGGAGGGCTGGAGGGGGTGGAGGATGTCGTAGACCTCGACGAAGTTCTGGCAGTCGCGGGCCAGGACGTACTCCGGGGAGAGCTGGTGCGGCTCGAAGCGGTTGACGTCGCACTCGTGCAGGTCGAAGGACGAGCAGTGGCCGTCGACCAGCCATTCGGCCATGGCCCGGCCCACGCCCGCGGAGTGGGTGACCCAGACGGCCTCGGCGACCCAGAAGCCCTTGACGTCCGGGGACTCCCCGAGGAGGGGGAAGTTGTCGGTGGTGAAGGAGAACAGGCCGTTGATGCCCTCCTCGACCTTCGCCTCGCGTGTCGCGGGGAGGAGCGACTGGGTCTCCGCCCAGGCCGGTTCGAAGTCCTCCTCGGTGAACTTCAGGACGGACGGCATCGCGTCGGCCTCGTCCACGGAGAGGATCTCGTCGGCGGTGATGGGCATCGGGCGGTGACCGTAGTAGCCGATGCCGATGCCGTCGAAGCGGTCGCGGTAGTAGAGGTCGGCGTCCTGGTGGCGCAGGATCGGGCGGACCGCCTCCTGCGTCTGGCCGGCGAGTGCCGGGACGGGGCCGGTCCAGGCGAGCTGGTGGGCGAGCGGCGTGAGCGGGAGGTTCATGCCGGCCATGCGGGCGATCTTCGGGCCCCAGATGCCGGCGCAGCACACGACGATGTCGGCGGGGATCTCGCCCTGGTCGGTGCGGACGCCGGTCACCTCGCCGTCGGCCTTCAGCACGTCGAGGACCTCGTGGCGGGCGAGGAAGCGCACGCCGCGCTCGGTGGCCCGGCGGATCTGGGCCTCGACGGCGAGGACCGCCTTGGCGAGGCCGTCCGTCGGGACGAGGAGGCCGCCGAGGACCTTGTCGCGGTCGACCAGGGGGTGTTGCTCGACGCATTCGTCGGCGGTCAGCAGCCGGGACTCGATGCCCCAGGCCGTGATCCAGCCGTGGCGGCGGTGCAGTTCCGTGAGGCGCTCGGGGCTGGTGGCCACTTCGAGGCCGCCGACCTGGAGGAAACAGGGCTTGCCGTCGACGTCGAGGGAGCAGAACTTCTCGACGGTGTAGCGGGCCAGTTCGGTCATCGTCTTGGAGGAGTTCGTCTGGAAGACCAGGCCCGGGGCGTGCGAGCTGGAGCCGCCGGTGGCGGGGAGCGGACCCTGGTCCACCACGGTCACTTGGGTCCAGCCTCGCGCGGAGATCTCGTCCGCGAGCGCCGCACCGACGACTCCCGCTCCGATGATGACCACTCGGGGTCCCGCCATCGCCGCACCTCCGGTTGAGTTGCTTTCTGCGCAACATGACTCAGGTTGCGCAACTCAATGTGCCTGCCGTCCAGGTGGGTGTCAAGGGGTGCGCCGACGTCCGGGAAGGGCCCGGAAAACAGCAGTGCCCGGTGGGTGGTGCGCGTCCGCGCGCACCACCCACCGGGCATCCGTGAAGGGCCTACTTGATCCAGGCCTCCACCTTGTCGCGGTTGGCCTCGACCCACTTCTCGGCCGCCGCCTCGGGGGCCATCTTGTCGACGGCTATGTACTTCGCCACGACGTTCTGGTCGTCGTTCGTCCAGGTGAAGTTCTTCACCAGGTCATAGGCCGGGCTGCCGGACTTGGCGAACTTCGCGCTGACGATCTTGTCCAGTTCGTACACCGGATAGTCGCAGTCGACCTTCTCCGCGTCGGCGTCACAACCGTCCTTGTAGTCGGGCAGCTTGACCTTGACCAGCGGTACCTCGGACATGAACCACTGCGGCTCGTAGAAGTAGCCGATCACCCATTCCTTGTTCTTCTCCGCCTTGCGGAAGGCCTGGATGAGCGCGGTCTCACTGCCCGCGTACACCACCTTGAAGTCCAGCTTCAGGTTCTTCACCAGGGCCTCGTCGTTGGTGACGAACGACGGGTCGCCGTCGAGGAGCTGGCCCTTGCCGCCCGACTCGGAGGTCTTGAACTCGGCCGCGTACTTGTTGAGGTTGTTCCAGTCGGTGATGTCGGGGTGCGCCTTGGCCAGCCACGGCGGCACGTACCAGCCGATGAGCCCCTCGTTGCCGGTCGGGCCGGCGTCCAGGGCCGTCTTCTGGTCGGTGATGTACTTCTTCTTGAGGTCGTCGTGGCCCCAGTTCTCGATGACGGCGTCGACCTCGCCCGTCCCGAAGCCCTGCCAGGCGATCTCCTCCTTGAGGTCCTTCTGGTTGACCTTGCAGCCGAGGTCGTGTTCCGCGACGTACGCAACGACCGCCGCGTTGGCCTCGTAGCCGACCCACGGGTTGACCGCGAGGTTGAAGGTGCCGCACTTGCCGGAGTCGCCCGAGCCGCCGGACCCCGCGGAGTCGTCGCCGACCTTCGCACCGCCGCAGGCGGTGAGGGTGAGGCCGAGGACGGCCAGTCCGGCCGCGCCGGCTCGCCATTGTCTTGCCATGGTGTGGTGCTCCTTATGCGCTGGTGCGGCGAGCCGCTGCCTGAGTGATCCGGTCGAACATGACGCCGAGAAGGACGATGGCGAGCCCCGCGGCGAGCCCCTTCCCGTACAACTGGCCCTGCGAGAAGCCGGCCACGACGTCGTAGCCGAGGGCGCCCGCGCCCACCAGGCCGCCGACCACGACCATCGAGAGGACGTAGATCAGGCCCTGGTTGGTCGCGAGCGTGAGGGCGCTGCGCGCCATCGGCAGCTGGACCTTGGTGATGATCTGCCAGGTGTTGCACCCGGCCGAGGTGGCCGCCTCCACGGTGGTGGCGGGCACGTTCCGGACCCCGTCGGCGATGATCTTCATGGCGACGGGGGCCGCGTAGACGACGGCGGCGACGATCGCCGTGAAGCGGGTCGCGCCGAACAGTGCGAGGAACGGCACGAGATAGACGAACGGCGGCATGACCTGGGCCGCGTCCAGGCTGGGCCGCAGCAGCCGGTCGACGAGGGCGCTGCGTCCCATCCACACGCCGAAAGCGATGCCGAGCAGCATCACGAGCACCGTGGCGACGACGGTCGACGCCAGCGTGGTCATACCGTCGGACCACACGCCGGTGCCGACGAGCAGGCCCACGCAGACGGCCGTGGTGATGCCGGCCCGCCGGCCCCCGAGAACTACCGCGAGCGCGGTCAGGACAGCGCCGACGAGCCACCACGGGGAGTCGGTGAGCAGCGTCTGGAACGGGTTGAGCAGACCGTTGGTGATGGCGTCGCGGAAGGCGTTGGTGAGCCCGGACAGGTTGTCCTGCGCCCAGGTGGTCACGCTGTCCGCGCTCCTGGAGATGGCGCTGCCGACGTCTCCCTCGCCGGGGAACTCCGCCGCCCACACATAGGTGTGCGAGAGGTGGACGAGGACCGCGGCGGCCGCCGCGCCGGCGCCGAGCAGGGGGCGGCGCCAGGCCAGGAAACGGTTCTTCGACCGCCGGGCCGCCTCCTCGCGGCCGCTCGCCGCGGTGGTGACGCGGTCGAGCACGATGGCCATGACGACGATCGCGAGACCGGCGTTGAAGGCGGTGCCCACGTCGAGCGACTGGAGCGCCTGGACGACGGTCTTGCCGAGGCCGGGCGCGTCGATCAGGGCGGCGATGGTCACCATGGCCAGGGCGGCCATGATGGTCTGGTTGACGCCCATGACCACGGTCCGCTTGGACATCGGCAGCAGCACCTTCGTCAGGGCCTGCCGGCGGGTGGCGCCCAGCGAGTCGGCCGCCTCGACCGTGGTCGTCGGCACGGAGCGGATGGCGTGCGCGGTGATCCGGATCGCGGGCGGCGCCGCGTAGATGAGCGTGGCGATGGTGGCGGAGGCCGGGCCGATGAGGAAGAACAGGGTCAGCGGGGCCAGGTAGACGAAGGTCGGCATCGTCTGCATGAAGTCCAGGAAGGGCGTCATGATCCGGTTGAACCGGTCGGACAGCCCCGCCCAGACGCCCAGCGGGATCGCGAACAGCAGCGCCACGAAGACGGCGGAGACGGTCAGTGCGAGCGTGTCCATGCTCTCCTGCCACAGGCCCTGGAGCCCGAGGAAGGTGAAACCGGCCACCGCCAGCAGCGCGACCCGCCAGTTGCCCACGGCCCAGGAGACGTAGCCGACGATGCCGACCACACCGAGCCAGCCGATCTGCGGGACGGGACGGCCCGCGCCCGGCTGCGAGATCAGCTCCTGCACGAAGGTCACCAGGGAGTCGATGACGAGGCGGATCTCGTTGAAGAAGTAGAGGAAGAGCGGGTTGGAGTTGCGGTTCGCGCCGATCGAGTCGTTGACGTCGTTGAACCACCGGTGCAGATCGGTGAGGTCGGCCGCCGCGAGGGTCAGGGTGTGCTTTCCGCGCAGGACGGCGAAGAGCACCAGCCAGGCCACGAGGATCGCGCCGACCACCAGGGACCGGCTGATCCTGCGCTCGGTCACGGCGGGAGCGGGCGGCTCCTCGACGGGCGCCGTCTTCTCCGGTTTCTCCATCGCGACGGTCATCACGCGCCGCCTTCCGTCCCGGCGACCACCGCGAGGATCTCCTCGTCGCCGACGATGCCGAGCAGCTTGCCGTCCTCGACGACCTTGACCGGCTTGTCGGCCGCCAGCACGGCCCGGGTGGCTTCCCGTACGACGATGTCCGGGCCCAGTTCGGGGCCGTCGAGGGCGTCGTCGTCGGCCGGCGGGCGCATGATCCAGCGCAGGGTCAGCACGTCGCCGCGCGGGACGTCCTTGACGAACTCGCGGACGTAGTCGTCCGCGGGGGCCCCGACGAGTTCGTCGCCGGTGCCGCACTGGACCATCTTGCCGTCGCGCATGATGAGGATGCGATCGCCCAGTTTGAGGGCCTCGGAGAGGTCGTGGGTGATGAACACCATGGTCTTGCCGACCTCGTGGTGCAGTCGGATGACCTCGTTCTGCATGTCTCGGCGGATCAGCGGGTCGAGCGCCGAGAACGGTTCGTCGAAGAAGAGCACGTCGGGGTCGCCGGCCAGCGCCCGGGCGAGGCCCACGCGTTGCTGCATGCCGCCGGAGAGCTGGTCGGGGTAGGAGTTCTCGTAGCCCGCGAGGCCTACCAGTTCGACGACCTCCTGGGCGCGCCTGGTGCGCTCGGCCCTGCTCATGCCCCGGATCTCCAGACCGAACGCCACGTTCTCGACGACGCGGCGGTGGGGCAGCAGACCGAAGTGCTGGAAGACCATGGAGAACTTGCTGCGCCGCAGATCGCGCAGGCGTGCGGCGTCGGCCTGGCGGATGTCCTCGCCCTCGAAGACGATCTCGCCCGCGGTGGGTTCGATCAGCCGGGTGAGACATCGCACCAGGGTGGACTTGCCGGAGCCGGACAGGCCCATGACGACGAAGACCTCGCCGGGCGAGACGTCGAAGTGGACGTCCCGTACGGCGGCGGTGCATCCGGTGCGGTCCATGAGCTCGCGGCGGGTGAGGCCGCACAACTCCTCGGAGTCCGGCACCTGGTCGGCCTTCGGTCCGAACACCTTCCACAGCCTGCGCACGGAGATGACCGGGGTGGAGCCCGAGTCCTGGGGCGTGCCGCGCCGCTGCGGCACCTCGGTCTGAGTGGTCACGTTCGACCTCATTTCGGCGTTCAGCCGCGGAACCAGTGCTGCGGCCGGGGTTGGATGTTCTGCCAGATGTGTTTGGGCTCTCGGTACTCGTTCAGGCCGGTCGGGCCCAGCTCCCGGCCCACGCCCGAGTGCCCGAAGCCACCCCATTCCGCCTGCGGCACGTAGGGGTGGTAGTCGTTGATCCACACCGTGCCGTGGCGCAGCCGCCGGGCGACCCGCTGGGCCCTGCCCGCGTCCTGGGTCCACACGGCTCCGGCGAGTCCGTACTCGGTGTCGTTGGCGATGCGTACGGCGTCGTCCTCGTCGGTGAAGCGCTCCACGGTGAGCACGGGCCCGAAGGACTCCTCGTGGACGACGCGCATGTCCTGCCGGCACTCGTCGAGCACGGTGGGGAGGTAGTAGTGGCCGTCTCCCAGCGCGGGGGCGTCGGGCCGCGTCCCGCCGCAGCGCAGCACGGCGCCCTCGGCGAGCCCGGAGGCGACGTATGCCTCGACCTTCGCCAGATGCTGTGCGGAGATCAGTGCTCCGGTCTCGGCGTCCGGGTCGAAGGGGCCGCCGAGGCGGATCTGCCGGGCCCGGCGGACCACCTCGTCGACGAAGCGGTCGTGCAGGGAGTCCTCGACGATCAACCGGGCGCCGGCCGAGCAGACCTGGCCCGAGTGCAGGAAGACCGCGGTGAGGGCGAAGTCGACGGCCGTTTCGAAGTCGGCGTCGGCGAAGACGACGTTGGGGTTCTTGCCGCCGAGTTCGAGGGCGACCTTCTTCACGGTCGAGGCGGCGGTGGCCATGATGCGCCTGCCGGTGTCGAGGCCGCCGGTGAAGGAGACCATGTCGACGCGCGGGTCCTCGGACAGGGGTGCGCCCGCCTCGGGTCCCGCGCCCAGGACGAGATTGGCGACACCGGCCGGGATCCCTACCTCCTCCAGCGCCCTCATCAGCAGCACGGAGGTGGAGGGGGTGAGCTCGCTGGGCTTGAGGACGATGGTGTTGCCGGCCAGGAGCGCCGGGGCGACCTTCCAACTCGCCTGGAGCAATGGGTAGTTCCAAGGTGTGATCAGTCCGCACACGCCAACCGGTTCGTACACGACGCGACTTACGGCGTCGTCCCGGCCGGTGTCGATCACCCGCCCGGCGTCGGTGCCGCCGAGGCCGCCGTAGTGGCGCAGGCAGGAGACGACGTCGGCGATGTCGTACTCGCTCTCCACCAGCCGCTTGCCGGTGTCCAGGGACTCGGCGCGGGCGAAGTCCTTCGCGTCGCGTTCGAGGATGTCGGCGGTGCGCAGCAGCAGCGCGCCGCGCTCCCGTTCGGGGGTGTTCGGCCAGTGCCCCGCGTCGAAGGCACGGCGGGCGGCGGCGATCGCGGCCTCGGTGTCGGGGCGGGTCGCCTCGGAGACGGTCGCCGAGAGCGTGCCGTCAGCGGGACACCGGATCTCCCGGCTGCCGCCGGCCACCGGATCCCGCCATTCGCCATCCACATACAGGTCTGCCACGCGCCGAGCCTTTCAACCGAAATTCGTTGCGCATCATGCACCCGATTGCTTGTGGTGGAACACCCTGGCGAATGTCCAGACAGTCGTCAAGGGGTTGGCCGGTGACGATTCGACCATGCGGCCACTTACCCGCCCCACCCTTGACCGGGAGGGGCGACGAGCCGACCATGTTGCGTATCGCTCACTATGTTGTGCAATACGCACCGACGGAGGCCGCGCATGTCCCCTCGACCACAACCCGGCCGTGAGTACGTCCTTACTCTCTCCTGCCCCGACAGCGCCGGACTGGTCCACGCAGTGAGCGGCTTCCTCGTCAGGAACTCCGGCAACATCCTGGAGAGCCAGCAGTTCGACGACCGGCTTCAGGACCGTTTCTTCATGAGGGTTCACTTCGATGTTTCGGATCCGAACGTCGATCTGGAAAACCTGCGTTACCGGTTCGGGCCCGTCGCCCGGGCCCACGGCATCACCTGGACCATGGCCGACGCCGCCACCCCGACCCGGACCCTGATCATGGTCTCCAGGTTCGGGCACTGCCTGAACGACCTGCTCTTCCGCCGGCGCACCGGTGCGCTCAACATCGAGATCCCGGCGATCGTCTCCAACCACCGGGACTTCGAGGGACTCGCCGAGTCGTACGGCATCCCCTTCCACCACGTCCCGGTCACCAGGGACACCAAGCCCGAGGCCGAGGCACGGCTGCTGGAGCTGGTGCGCGAACTGGACGTCGGCCTGGTGGTACTGGCCCGCTACATGCAGATCCTCTCCGACGACCTGTGCAAGCAGCTGGAGGGCCGCGCGATCAACATCCACCACTCCTTCCTGCCGAGCTTCAAGGGCGCCCGCCCCTACGAGCAGGCGTACACCCGCGGTGTGAAGCTGGTCGGCGCGACGGCGCACTATGTGACGCCGGACCTGGACGAGGGGCAGATCATCGAGCAGGACGTGGTCCGGGTGGACCACTCGCTCGACCCCGGCGAGCTGGTCACCGTCGGGCGGGACGTGGAGGCGCAGGTGCTCGCGCATGCGGTGCAGTGGCACAGCGAGAGCCGCGTGATGGTGGACGGCAACCGCACGGTGGTCTTCCGCTGAACAGCGGCGGCGAAGGGGCAGGACCGGGGTCTGCGGTCCCGCCTTCGTCGTATACGGCCCCTGCGTCCCGTCCGCCCCGTCACCGGTGCCGCTGGAGGAAGGCGAGCAGGGCGGCCGTGAGCTGTGCCGGGGCGTCCTCCTGGACGAGGTGTCCCGCGCCGGCGATCGGTTCGAACCGCGCGCCCGGGACGAGGGCGGCGAGCTCGTGTCCCTTCGCGACCGGGATCCAGGTGTCGTCCTCGCCCCAGCAGACCAGCGTGGGGATGCCGATCCCGCCGTAGCGGCCCTGGATCTCGTCGGTGAAGCGCTGGTCCGCCTGGGCGATCTGCCGGTAGAAGGCGGCCTGGCCGGTGTCGTCCAGCCAGGGCTCGACGAGCCGGTCGAGGACGTCGGGGCGCAGGCCCGGGCTGCTCGCGGAGGCCACGTACTCCCGCACCAGGGCGCCGTGCAGCGCGGGCGGCAACCGCTCGAAGACGTCGGCGTGGTCACCGACGAGCCGGAAGAACGGGGAGCCCCACGGTGCCAGGGCGACCGGGTCGACCAGGGCGAGGGCCCGGTAGCGGGCGCCGTGCAGCAGATAGGCCCGCAGGGCGACGGCGCCGCCGAAGTCATGGGCGACGACCAGCGGCTCCGGGAGCTCCCAGTGGGCCAGCAGCTCGCCGAGGACGCTGCCCTGGGCGGCCAGGGACACGTCCTGGCCCTCGCGCTTCTCGGAGCTTCCGTAGCCGGGCATGTCCCAGACGTGGACGTCGTACTCCCGGGCGAGCGAGCGGGCGACGGCACGCCAGACGTAGGAGGAGAAGGGCGTGCCGTGCAGCAGGACGACCGGTGGGCGGCCGGGCGGGCCCAGCCGGTCCCAGCGGACGTCACCGGAGGTGCTGGTGAAGGTGCGGGTCAGGTGCCAGTCGGTGTCGGCCGCCATGCCTCTCCCGGTTCAGTCGCCGAGGCGGTCCAGCAGGGCGCGGCGCCATCGCTCGGTCTCGGCGATCTGGTTGAAGGTGAACAGATGCAGGCCCGCCACTTTGGCCGAGGGGACGGTCAGTGCCCCCTCGGCGCGGGTCAGGAGCCTCTCGGGTGCATACCCACCGGGCGTCGCGAACCTCAGGAGCCACGAGGGATGCTTCGTCAGGAAGCGCGTCGACTCCCCCACCCCGATCCTCGTCGCCATCGCCAGCAGCTTCGCCCGCTGCACCGGACCGGCCACCCCCACGTACAGCGGCAGGGCGATGTCCCGGCGGCGTATCCGGCCGATCCACTCGCCCAGCACCCGCGGGTCGAAGCAGAGGTTGCTCACGATGTACGTGGCGTGCTCGCGCTTGTCCCACATGGCCTGGACGGTGACGTCGTCGTGGATGAGGGGATGGCTCTCCGGGTAGCCGGTGACACCGACGCGCGCGAAGGGCCTGCCCAGCTCGGTCAGCCTGCGCAGCACCGGCAGGGCCCCTTCGTAGGCCCCGGCCGGCGGGTCGGCGTCGCCCGCGGGGACGAAGACGTCGTCGACGCCCACCTCGCCGAGCCGGCCCGCGACCTCCTTCAGGTGCAGGTCGTCGCGCAGCAGCCGGGCCGGCACGTGCGGGACGACCCGGTAGCCGTGCGTGGCGAGGCGCACGGCGAGGTCGAGGGTGGGTTCCAGGCCCTTGACCGGCGACGCCGTCACGGTGACGACGACGTCGCGCGGCACATGGGCGAGGACCTTGTCCTCGGTCGCCCTCGCGGGCAGCACCTCGTAGCGGACGCACCCCAGCAGCGCCCTCAGTCCCGCGGCGGCCAACTAGCGCTCCGCCTGCTTCCGGGCGTCCGGGTGGCGGTAGTACGCGGCCTTCGACGGGGTGAGCGGCTCCTTGCCGAGGATCAGGTCGGCCGCCTTCTCGGCGATCATCATCACCGGGGCGTAGATGTTGCCGTTGGTGACGTACGGCATGACGGAGGCGTCCACGACGCGCAACCCGTCCACGCCGTGCACGCGCAGGCTGGCGGGGTCGACGACCGCCATGTCGTCGGTGCCCATCTTGCAGGTGCAGGACGGGTGCAGGGCGGTCTCGCCCTCCTCGGCGACCCAGGCGAGGATCTCCTCGTCGGTCTCCACCTTCTTGCCGGGCGAGACCTCGCCGCCGTTGTAGGGGGCGAGCGCGGGCTGGCTGAGAAGCTTGCGGGCCACCCGGATCGCCTCGACCCACTCGCGGCGGTCCTGCTCGGTGGAGAGGTAGTTGAAGCGCAGCGCGGGGTGCTCGCGCGGGTCCTTGCTCTTGATCTTCACCGAGCCGATGGCGTCGGAGTACATGGGCCCGACGTGCACCTGGTAGCCGTGACCGCCGGCGGGCGAGGAGCCGTCGTAGCGGACCGCGACGGGCAGGAAGTGGAACATCAGGTTGGGGTAGTCCACGTCCTCGTTGCTGCGGGCGAAGCCCCCGGCCTCGAAGTGGTTGGTGGCGGCCGGTCCCTTCCGGAACAGCCACTGGAGCCCGATGAAGGGGGCACGCCACTTCGCCATGTACGGCTGCATGGAGACGGGCTGCCTGCAGGCGTACTGGACGTAGACCTCCAGGTGGTCCTGCATGTTCTCGCCGACGCCCGGCAGGTCGTGGACGACGTCGATGCCGAGGGCGCGCAGTTCGGCGGCGTTGCCGACGCCGGAGAGCTGGAGCAGCTGCGGGGAGTTGATGGCGCCGCCGCAGAGGATGACCTCCTTGGCGCGGACCTGCTGAAGTGCGCCACGGCCGCGCCGGTACTCCACGCCCACGGCCCGCTTGCCCTCGAACAGGACGCGGGTGACGAGGGCGCGGGTCCTGACGGTGAGGTTGGGCCGCTTCATCGCGGGCTTGAGGTACGCCTTCGAGGCCGACAGCCGGCGTCCGCGGTGGACGTTGCGGTCGAACTTGGCGAAGCCTTCCTGCCGGTAGCCGTTGACGTCGTCGGTGGGGGCGTAGCCGGCTTCCTCGGTGGCCTTGAGGAAGGCGCCGAAGAGGGGGTTGGTGGCGGGGCCGCGTTCGAGCACGAGGGGGCCGTCGTGGCCGCGGAACTCGTCGTCGGGGTCGGCGGCGAGGCAGTTCTCCATCCGCCGGAAGTACGGCAGGCAGTGCGCGTAGTCCCAGCTCTCCATGCCGGGGTCGGCGGCCCAGCGCTCGTAGTCCATGGGGTTGCCGCGCTGGAAGATCATGCCGTTGATGCTGGAGGAGCCGCCGAGTACCTTGCCGCGGGCGTGGTAGACGCGCCGGCCGCCCATGTGGGGCTCGGGCTCGGACTCGTACTTCCAGTCGTAGAACCGGCTGCCGATGGGGTAGGTCAGCGCCGCGGGCATGTGGATGAAGACGTCCCACGGATAGTCCGACCGGCCCGCCTCCAGCACCAGCACCCGGTTCGCGGGGTCCGCCGAGAGCCGGTTCGCCAGTGCGCTGCCGGCCGAGCCGCCACCGACGATGACGAAGTCGTATTGCAGGGAAGCCATGGTGCCTCGTCTCGCTCGCGTCTTCGATACGCGACGCATGCTAGACCCGGTGCCGCTATGTGCACCAGGTTGCGAACGACGCAACTTCGAAGGTCTTTGTTGCTACACGGTTACTTGCGGCCTTGTTGTTTACTACGCGTATAGTTTCACTGTGAGCAACTACAGTCATGACACAGAAACCTCGAATTCACAGGCCGGCGGGGTCCAGTCGGTGGACCGCGCGATCAGCGTGCTGGAGATCCTCGCCCAGCGCGGCGAAGCGGGCGTCAGCGAGGTCGCGGCCGAGATCGACGTGCACAAGTCCACGGCCTTCCGACTGCTCGGCGCCCTGGAGTCGCGCGGCCTCGTGGAGCAGGCCGGCGAGCGGGGCAAGTACCGGCTCGGCTTCGGCATCGTCCGCCTGGCCGGCGCGGTCACCGGCCGTATCGACATCACCCAGCAGGGCCGCCCGATCTGCGAGCGCCTGGCCGAGGAGCTCGGCGAGACGGTCAACATCGCCGTGATGCAGGAGCAGTACGCGATCAACCTGTACCAGGTGCGCGGTCCCGGAGCCATCACCGCCCACAACTGGGTCGGCCAGCTCACCCCCCTGCACGCCACGTCGAGCGGCAAGATCCTGCTGGCGTACCTGCCGACCAAGGAGCGCTCCGCGCTGCTGTCGGAGACCGGCCTGAAGAAGGTCACGGCACGCACCATCACCGCGAAGACGAAGCTGGAGAAGAACCTGGCCGAGGCGCGCGAGCGCAAGTACTCCATCACCCTGGAGGAGTTGGAGATCGGCCTGCACGCCATGGCCGCACCGGTCCGCAACCGGGACGGCGACGTCATCGCCGCACTGAGCGCCTCCGGCCCCGCCTACCGGCTCACCGAGGACCGTATGCACGAGCTCTCCCCGGTGCTGCTCAAGGGCGCCGAGGAGATCAGCCACCGGATGGGCTTCCTGGGCTGATCCGCCCGGCTACGGCAGCGGAGCGCCGAGGCGCTCGTTCACCCAGTCGTGGAACGCCCCGATGTGGTGCTCACTGGGCACCAGCACGCCGCCCTTGGCGTACATGCGCGACCCCATTCCGGGCTGGGTCCTTTCGCATGCCTCGAAGTCCTGGCGGTTGACCCGGTCGAAGAGCTCCACGGACCGGCTGACGTCCTTGCCGCTCTCGACCACGTGCGGCAGGTAGAGCCAGTCGCACTCCACGATCGTGCGGTCCACGGACACCGGGTACATGCGGTGGAAGATCACATGGTCCGGGACGAGGTTGATGAACACCTGGGGCCTGACGGTGATCGCGTAGTAGCGGCGGTCCTGCTCCTCGCCGACCCCGGGAATGCGGTCCAGGCCCTCGGAGCCGTCGACGGTGAAGCCCTGGACGTCCTCGCCGAACTCGGCGCCGTGCCCCACGTAGTACTGGGCGGCATAGCCGTCCGCGAACTCCGGCAGCACCTCGGTGAGTTCGGGGTGGATCGTGGCGCAGTGGTAGCACTCCATGAAGTTCTCGATGATGAGCTTCCAGTTCGCCCTGACGTCGTACACGATCCGCCGGCCGACGGAGAGGTTGTCGATGTCGTAGTGCTCGATGGACTCGACGTCGCCGAGGCGGGAGACGACCTCGCCGATGACGTCCTCCTCGAAGGAGGGCGGGTTCTCCGCGAGGCACACCCAGACGTAGCCGAGCCATTCCCGCACGGCCACGCTCACCAGCCCGTACTCGGTGCGCCCGACGTCGGGCATCCTGGTGAGGTTGGGGGCCGCGACGAGCTTGCCGTTCAGGTCGTAGGTCCAGGCGTGGTACGGGCACTGGAAGGCCCGCTTGACCTCACCGGTCTCCTCCGTGCAGAGCCTGGCCCCGCGGTGCCGGCACACGTTGAAGTAGGCGCGGATGCCGTTGTCCCTGGCCCGGGTGACGAGGATGCTCTCGCGGCCCACGTCGACGGTGCGGAAGGCGCCGGGCTTCGCCAGCTCCGAGGCGCGCGCGACGCAGAACCACATGGTCTCGAATATGCGCTCCTGCTCCAGGGCGAAGATCCCCGGATCCGTGTAGGAGACGCCGGGGAGAGTGGCGATCAGGCTGTCCGGCAGGCCGGTCGGGGTCACGGTGCACTCCTCGGGAGAACGTCGTGGAGGGGTCATTCACGCGCCGGTAGGTGCGACTCCGGACGGCGTTGTGCATGGAGCAACACTGCGTGTCATGTGAAACCGCAGCATGGGACGGAGCCGGGGCGGTGTCAAGACGCGGTGGCGGTGATCTGCTTGCGCCAGCGCGTGAACAGCCGCGGCTGGTTCATTCCGAGCACGGCGACCGGGATGCCGTACCGCCGGTAGACGGCCAGCACGTTGCGCGCGTCCGGGGTGCCGTCCTCGACGGTGACGCTGTCGGCGCCGGCCGCGTGACCGGCGAACTGGATCCTCACGCCGTACTGGTCGGACCAGAAGTACGGCGGCCGGGGCACACCCGGCTCCACGGCGCCGCCCGCCAGCAGTGCGGCGATCGCGGCGTCGGGACGCTCGCGCGCGCCGGTCCAGTGCTCGACGCGGCGGTGCAGGCCGGCGCGCGGGTCGTACCAGTTGGCGCAGTCGCCGACCGCGACCACGCCGGCCAGGCCGGTGCGGCCGTCGGCGCCGCACTTGACGCCGTTGTCGAGCACCACGCCGGAGCCTTCCAGCCACTCGACGTTCGGGCGGGCGCCCACTCCGACGACGACGATGTCGGCGGGGACGGTGCGGCCGTCCTCCAGCAGGACGGCGTCCACCCGCTTCTCGCCGCTCAGCCCCTTGACGCCGACCCCGCACAGCAGCGCCACGCCGTGGTCGGCGTGGAGGGCGGAGACGACGGCGCCCATGGTCTCGCCGAGGGGGCCGGCGAGCGGCGCCGGGGCCGCCTCCACGACGGTGACCTCCAGCCCGAGGGCGCGGGCGGTGGAGGCGACCTCGGCTCCGATGAAGCCGCCGCCGATCACCACCAGCCGTCCGCCCAGGGCCAGTTCGTCGCGCAGGGCACGGGCGTCGTCCAGGGTGCGCAGGGTGTGTACCCCGGCCAGGCCCGCGGAGCCGGGGAGGGTGCGGGCCGCGGCGCCGGTCGCGATGACGAAGCCGTCGGCGCGGACCTGACGTCCGTCGGCGAGCCGGAGGGTGCGGTCCGCGTGGTCGAGCGCGACAGCCCGGGTGCCGAGCAGCCACTCGGCCCGCAGGTCCTCGTCGTCCGTCTCCAGCGCGAGCTCCGGTTCGCCGAGGGTGCCGGCGAGGAACTCCTTGGACAACGGGGGCCGGTCGTAGGGGCGGTGGAGCTCGTCGCCGATGACGACCAGCCGCCCGTCGTAGCCCTGTTTGCGCAGTGAGCGCGCCGCCGACAGGCCGGCGAGGGAGGCGCCGACCACGGCGACGGTCCTCACGCGGGACCTCCGGCGAGCCGCGCGGCGATGCAGGGCGGCAGGTTGGGGGCCTCGGTGGAGAGCCGGACGTGGATCATGCCGTCCTCGTCGACGACGACCTCGTGCGTCCGCACCGGAAGCTTCGCCGGCGGGGCGTCGACCGCGCCGGTCCTCAGGTCGAACTTCGAAGCATGCAGCGGGCATTCCACCTCGCAGCCCTCCAGCCAGCCGTCGGCGAGCGACGCGTCCTGGTGGGTGCAGGTGTCGTCGATGGCGAAGAGCTCTCCATCGTCGGTGTGGAACACCGAGACCGGCGGATCGATGTCGAGCCGGTGGGCCTCGCCTCGCGGGAGATCCGCGAGACGGCACGCGGGAATCATCATGACACCTCGGGTGCGTATAGCGAAACGGATTGCGGTAAGCGCAACGTCAGTCTGCGGGCCGCTCAGAAGCGTTGTCAAGGCGTCAAAACGCCTCGTTCGCACCGGCCCGCCGACCGGCCTCCGGGCAGCGCGAAACGCCCGGTCCACCTGCGCAAACAAGTGGACCGGACGCCTCACGAAAGCCCTGTTCAGGCACTCAGAAGCCGCGGTCGATCCACTCCTTGAGATGCGGGGCCTCGGCCGCGACGGTGGTCGTCCCGCCGTGTCCGGTGTGCACGACGGTCTCCCCCGGCAGGGTCAGCAGCCGGTCCCGGATCGACTCGATGATGGTCGGGAAGTGGCTGTACGACCTCCCGGTCGCGCCCGGCCCGCCGCAGAACAGCGTGTCGCCGCTGAAGAGCGCCCCCAGGCGCGGCGCGTGCAGGCAGACCGCGCCGGGGGCGTGGCCGGGCGTGTGGAGCACGGCCAGTTCGACGCCGGCCACGGCGATGAGCTGACCGTCGGTGAGCTCGGCGTCCGGCGCCCGGTCGGGGTGGGTCTGCTTCCACAGCGGCAGGTCGTCCGGGTGGAGCAGGACCGGGGCGCCCGTACGGGCGGCGAGTTCGGGCGCCGCGTCGATGTGGTCGTTGTGGGCGTGCGTGCACACGATGGCCCGCAGGGCCCGGTCGCCGACGGCCCGGGCGATCGCGTCGGCGTCGTGCGCCGCGTCGATGACGACCACCTCGTGGTCGTCCCCCACGATCCACACGTTGTTGTCGACCTCCCAGGTGCCGCCGTCCAGGGAGAACGTCCCCGAGGTGACGAGGTGCTCGACGCGGGCGCCGGTCATCGGAGGACCACCACCGAGCGCAGCACGTCGCCGTGGTGCATCCGCTCGAAGGCCTTCTCCACGTCGTCCAGCGCGATGGTCTCCGTGACGAAGGCGTCGAGGTCCAGCCGGCCCTGCAGGTAGAGGTCGATGAGCAGGGGGAAGTCCCTGCTCGGCAGGCAGTCGCCGTACCAGGAGGACTTCAGCGCGCCACCGCGCCCGAAGACGTCCAGCAGCGGCAGCTCCAGCTTCATCTCGGGGGTCGGGACGCCGACCAGGACGACGGTGCCGGCGAGGTCGCGGGCGTAGAAGGCCTGCTGGTACGTCTCGGGGCGGCCGACGGCCTCGATCACGACGTCGGCGCCGAAACCGCCGGTCAGCTCGCGGATCGCCTCGACGGCGTCGGTGTCCTTGGAGTTGACGGTGTGGGTCGCGCCCAGCTTCCTGGCGGTGTCCAGCTTGCGGTCGTCGATGTCCACCGCGATGACCTTCGCCGCGCCGGCCAGGTTCGATCCGGCGATCGCGGCGGCGCCCACACCACCGCAGCCGATGACGGCGACCGAGTCGCCCCGGCCGACGTTGCCGGTGTTGATCGCGGCGCCGATGCCCGCCATCACACCGCAGCCCAGCAGACCGGCGGCCGCCGCCGACGCGGTCCGGTCGACCTTCGTGCACTGTCCGGCCGCGACCAGCGTCTTCTCCGCGAACGCGCCGATGCCGAGCGCCGGCGACAGCTCGGTGCCGTCCGTCAGCGTCATCCTCTGCTTGGCGTTGTGGGTGTTGAAGCAGTACCAGGGGCGGCCGCGCCGGCAGGCCCGGCAGTTCCCGCACACGGCACGCCAGTTGAGGATCACGAAGTCCCCGGGGGCCACGTCCGTGACGCCCTCCCCCACCGACTCCACGACGCCCGCGGCCTCATGGCCGAGCAGGAAGGGGAAGTCGTCGTTGATGCCGCCCTCGCGGTAGTGCAGATCGGTGTGGCAGACCCCGCAGGCCTCGATCCTGACCAGCGCCTCACCCGGTCCCGGGTCGGGCACGATGATCGTCTCCAGGCTGACGGGGGCTCCCTTGCCCCGCGCGACGACAGCACGGACCTGGTGCGTCATGGCCACTCCTCGGCTGATCGAGACTCGGAATCAGATGTTGCTCATTACGGCACTCATCTCATGTGCCGCAACACAGCATCCTGGAGGGCCGGGCGGCGGTCAAGGAGGGAGACCGGGGTTCACGCGGCCGGGCGAGTTCGCTTCGGAGCATGCCGAAGGACCGGCGGGGGCCGGGACACAGACGGCGATGCCTGCCGGCGCGGGGCTGCACCGCGCCGGGTTACGCGCCGGCCGAGGCCGGCTCCAGCAGCAGCTCCCCGGACGCTGGCGCGAGCCGGCCCCGGGAGAGGTGCACCATGCCCATGGAGTCCTCGACCGTGACCAGTTGGGGCCCGCCGGGCCACAGGTCGGCCTCGGTACGGCCGAGGCAGGGCAGGATGAGGGCCTGTTCGCCGGCGATGGCATGGGACCGCGGGCCCGGGGCCGGTCGGGGGCGAAGCCGCGCGGCGGCTACCGGTTGAGCTTGGTCGAGATCTGGACGGTGGGGCGGCAGCGGCGCAGCGCCTGCTCGGTCAGGCCGGTGTCGGGGGCCGCGGCGACGAAGTTGCCGCCGAGCGCGACAAAGACCCGGGTGCGTCGCCGTCGCGCATGGCGCGGATGCTGTCCACCGCGTCATGTCCGTGGCGACGCGGTGGCGTGAAGGCGAAGTCGGTGCCGAGCGCGTCGAGGAACGCGTCGTCGGGCTTCTCGTGGATGCCCATGGTGCGGTCGCCCCGCACGTTGGAATGGCCGCGCACCGGGCAGAGACCGGCGCCGGGCCGGCCGATGTTGCCGCGCAGGAGCACGAAGGGCATCGCCCAGATGATCACGCGGAAGGGAAGAGGTGGTCCCGCGCCCACGCCGGATCGGGATTGGTGTGCGGCCGCCCTGCCACGACCACCGTCGGCACGGTCTCGTTGCCGTCGTTGACAGCCCGCACCGCCGCCGCGCCGGCCGGGTCGCGCCAGATGTCGACCCAGTACGCCTGACGGGCCTCGCGGCCCAGCCGGACGCGCAGGCGCATGCAGTACGGGCAGCCCGGGCGCCAGTAGACGATCGGCCGTCCGTCGGCCGCGCTGCGGCGCTGCGCCTCCAGGGCGCCGATCGACCGCGGGAAGATCAGCGGCGAATTGACGCCGGCGAGCAGCACGAACACCAGCAGCAGCACCGCGGCGGCGCCGGGGCTGCCATCGATGATCAACGCAGCCGCCGCGGCCGAGCCGCCGACGACGAGCAGCAGGGGCAGGAACCATGCGCGCGTCATGGTGACACAGGCTAGCGGCGAGCCGGGCCGACACGCTCCCCCGGTCGCCGGGGTCCGGCACATCCCGGCTTGATAGGCAAGTCACGACTTGCCTATGCTGGGGTGGTGGCCGACGATCTGTTCAAAGCCTTGGCCGACCCCACCCGTCGCATCATCCTCGACGAGCTCACGGAGAAATCCGGACAGACACTGTTCGAGATCTGCTCGCGACTGGCCATGAAGCACCAGCTGGCCATTTCCCGCCAGGGAGTCTCGCAGCACCTCGCCGTGCTGGAGGCCGCAGGGCTCGTCGAGACCAGGCGGGAGGGCCGCTACAAGTTCCACGACCTCAATACGGCCCCGCTGCGGCAGATCACCGAGCGGTGGCACGTGCCCGAGACATCCGGACCGGAGAAGAGCACCTCATGAAGATCCACCTGACCAGCGTCTTCGTCGACGACCAGGCCAAGGCCCTGCACTTCTACACGGAGATCCTCGGCTTCGTGAAGAAGCACGACGTGCCCGTGGGCGAGAAGGACCGGTGGCTCACCGTCGTCTCCCCCGAGGAGCCCGGCGGCGCCGAGCTCCTCCTGGAGCCCCTCGGCCACCCGATCGCCCGCACCTACCGCGACACCCTCGTCCAGGACGGCATCCCGCTGGCCCAGTTCGCCGTCGAGGACGTCAACGCGGAGTACGAGCGGCTGCGCGCCCACGGTGTCCGCTTCACCCAGGAGCCGCTGGAGATGGGCCCCGTCACCACGGCCGTCTTCGACGACACCTGCGGCAACCTGATCCAGATCGCGACCCGGCCGCAGTAGGCGGTCGGCCACCGGGAGGAGGCACGGCAGCCCCCGCTCGCCGTCAGCGAGCCAGCGGCCGCCACCGGGATTGCCGCCCGGGATCGATGCCGCCCAGCCACACCAGCGCCCCATCGACCAGGCCGGGCTTGTCCCGGGTGGCCAGGGACGGGGCTTCGAGCATGTCGGCGGTCTCTTCCAAGTACGTGACGAGCGTGTCGAGTTCCTCGACGAAGTCGTCGTTGTAGCGGGACCAGCGACCCAGGTGGCCGGTTTCGGTGTCCAGGTACAGACCCGAAGTGCGGTCGGAGGGTCCGCGGGTGACGACCGGGATCCAGGCCGCCTTCCATACGGTGCTCGGTTCGTACTCGGGGCGGTCGGCGTACGCGGCCTCGTGCCGGGCCTGGGAGTCCATCTGCCGCCGGTGGACCCCGACCACGGCGTCCAATGTCATCAGGGCCCGGTTGCCCGGAAGGCATCCCGAGCCATCGACCCCGTCGTCGCCCGCGGTCAGCAACCACAGGACGCTCAGCTCGACGGGTATCCGGATGCCGAGTTCACCCTCCACGGCGGCGACGGCACCGGGGCTCGCGCCGGGGCGCAGCGCGGCGTAGGAGTCGGGGGCGTGACGCCGGAGCAGGCGGGTGATCCGGCACCAGGCGTCGGCGACCTCCCTGACCGTGAGGGCGGGATCGGCGGGCGGCCCCTGCTCATGCTCCCGTTCCCCGGCGTCCGCTTCCGGCTCGACGGAGGAGGCCGGGGCGACGTGCCGGATCACGACCCTCCCGGGCTCGCGGATGTAGCCGACGGCCAGGTCGGGGCAGTCCTCGAAGACGTCGCCGTCCACCGTCACCGTGAGGATGCCGGGCAGCCCCGACGGCCGGCCCATGTCCGGGTCGTCCGCCAGCCGGCCGGCCAGGACCTTCAGGGCGTAGGGGACGCCCGCGCCGAGCCCGGCGGCCAAGTCGCTCACGTGCGAGGGGATTTCGACGTTCACGGCCGGACGCTCCTTGCTGGTCGGGTCACGCGCGATCCCCCACACAGTAGGACGCAGAGTGGATCGCCTCGGCCACGGAGTCGCTGATGAACCAGCTCACCGCGCCCGAGGCGAGCACGGCTCGGGACCGTCAGGTGCCGGGCTTCGGGTACAACTGGTTCAGTACGGCGAAGTCGTCCGACGACGGGTGCTGCGGGAACTCCGGTACGGACAGGCAGCTGTTGGTGGATCCGTTGTGGTCGAGCCCGAGGGCGTGGCCCATCTCGTGGCAGGCGACGCTGCGCCGGGCCGCGTAGGTGTTCGGGGTGACCTGGTCGTTGAGCTTGACCGTGACCGTGCCGTCGACGAAGTAGCCGCCCGACGTGGACGCCTCGGTCAGGCCGTACCACGCGGTGCCGTAGTTGCCGCTGTACACGTGCACGCAGTGCCGCCCGCCGCCCGGGCATCCGGCGGTGTGCCAGCGGTAGTAGGCGTCGATGCCGGGGGCCTGGTACCAGTCGACCCGGGCATCGGTCACGGGCCACGAGTCGCCGCTGTGGTCGAGGAAGTACACCTGCGGGTCGTTGAAGGGGCCGTAGGCCCACTTGTGGCCGCACCAGGCGGAGGCGGTGCCGACGATGGGCGAGCAGCCGGCGATGCCGATGTCGAAGGCGCTGTTCTCGTCCTGTACGCCGCGGACGCCCTGCCTGCGCAGAGCGCTGCGCAGTTCGTCGGCCGTGACGCCCGGGGCGGGTTCGTAGATGGCGGTGTAGGTGGTGCCGTCGGAGCGTGGCTGGACCACGTAGACGGCGTCGTCCGCCCCGGCGCGGCCGGACGACGGCCCCGACGGGGCAGTCGGGGCAGTCGGGGCAGTCGGGGCAGTCGGGGCAGTCGCGTCCGCCTGCACCGCCGGGGCCGAGAGCGCGACCACCAGCGCGGTCACCGCCAGTCCGATCGCGGTTCTCGTTCTTCGCAGCATGTCGTTCCCCCTGTGGCCCGCGACCGCCTCCCGGCGCTTCCTTGCGGCGGGATCCATGAGCAGCCGTGGAATGACGAGCGCAAGAGTGGCATGTCCTCGACAATCAGGGAACGACGCCAATCGGCCACATTGAGCCCCTGTGACAGGACCCGGGCCGGGCATCGATCAGAGGTGCGGGCGCCGGGGCCGGCGCCGGGACGGGCGCCGCGGCGCGATGGGGTGTATCCAGAACACATGGTTCCTGGACGCTCCAAAGATCATCAGTGGTCGCAGGAGCCGCCTCAGGCGCTGCTGGTGGTACCCATCCTGATGGTCTTGATCGTCACGGTGGTCGACATCCTGGCTCCGGCCAGCGTCCACCTCGGGCCGTTCCTGGTGGCAGCGCCCGCCGTCACGGCGTCGTTCGCCGGTCCGCGCACGACCGCGTACGTCGGCGCGCTCGCCGTGTCGGCCCAGGCCGTGGTGGCGGCGGTGCGCACCAGCCTCGTCGATCTGAACCACTCGTTCCAGCTGATCACCCTGATCCTGATGTCGGCGTTCGCGACCTCGTTCGCGGCCCGGCGGGAGCGTCACGAAAGGGAACTGATGCAGCTGCGGTCGGTCGCCACGGCAGCGCAGGAAGTGGTGATCAAGCCGCTTCCCCAGCGGGTCGGCTCACTGCGCATCGCCTCGGTGTACCTGGCCGCCGAATCCGAGGCGCAGATCGGCGGCGATCTCTATGCCGCCGCTCGTACGGAGCGCGGAATCCGGATCGTCATCGGCGATGTCCGGGGAAAGGGCCTGGCGGCGGTCGGGGATGCCGCGCTCCTGCTCGGCGCCTTCCGGGGCGCGGCCCACAGGCAGGCCGACCTTCCGGCGCTCATGAGCTTCCTGGAGGGAACCGTCTCCTCGGACCTCGACGACCCCGCGGCCCTCGACGCCACGGCCGAGGACCGCGGCGAGTCGTTCATCACGGCCGCCGCGCTGGACATCCCGGACGACGAGCCGGTTCTTCACCTGATCAACTGCGGACATCCACCGCCACTGCTGCTGCGCGGCGACCGGGTCCGTCCCCTCACCGTGCGCCACCCGGCACCGCCGCTGGGCCTCACCGAGTTCGTGGCGACCGAACTCTCCGAGGAGACGTTCGCCTTCGAGTACGGCGACATCGTCCTGCTCTACACGGACGGTGTCATCGAGGCCCGCGACGGCCGGGGCGCCTTCTACCCGCTCGCGGAACAGGTGGCGGGCCGCGCCGCCGAGCAGGGTCCCGACGCCCTGCTGGCGCACCTGTGCAAGGACCTGATGCGGCACGTCGGCGGACATCTGGGGGACGACGCCGCCATGGTCGCGATCGAGCGGCTGCCGCGGCCGTCCTGAAGGCACGGTCGCGGGCCCCGATCCGCGTGCCGCTCCGGTCGGCCGGTTCCGACGCTCCGCCAAAAGGGCAGAACCGAACACCCTGTCGCCCGTCTCGTCGTTGAGCCGGGCATGAAGATCATCACTGCCGCGGCACTCGCCGGAGCGGCTCTCCTCATGGCCGCCGCCCCCGCCTCCGCCGACGACGGGCCCGTCGACTTCGGCATCTTCCAGGGCGTCAACGACACCAAGGGCTCGAACAGCACGGACTCCGGTACGACCTGGAGGCAGACCGGCAGCGGGAGCGGCGCAGCCGTCCCGAAGTCGCCCCTGTCGATGCTCGTGGACAGCCTGGCGTGGTCCGGCCGGCAGTGACGTGAGCAGGACCGTGGCCGGTGACGGCGGGGCTGCCCGCCCTCACCGGCCGGGTCGGGTCAGCGCGACGGAATCGCCGCTTCGGCCGCCGCCCTGATGCGCGCGCCGAAGGCCGGGGCGTCCTTGCGTGCGGCGGAGAGCGCCAGGCGGACGAGGAGTTTGCCGATGCCGTGGCCTTCCAGAACGTTGTGGATACGGACCTGGGTCCGGCCCTCGCCCAGCGGCTCCAGGTCGTAACCGCCCTCACTGGCCGTGACGATGTTCTTCGACACCTCGGCCCAGCGAATCTTCGTGGGGGCCTGGAGTTCGGTGATGCGGAACTCCCTGGCTGTCTTCATCCCCGCGTCCTTGACCGAGCTGCGGAAGACCGTGCCCACGGCGGTCGGGGCATCGGGGACCCGCTCGATCTTGAGCACACGGGGGCTGAACTGCGGATCGTTGCGTCCGTCGGCGAGGTAGTCGAACACCGCCTCCACAGGTCGTTCGACCTCGAACGTCGCCTCAAACCGTCCTGCCATGAGCACTCCTCGATCACTTGAGCCGCAGCGTGCCCGCGACTCCCCCGCAAGCCGTCACCGGGCCCGTGGACCGAGGGGCACCGCCCTTCGGGCACGCGAGAAGCTGCGCCGCCCGTCCTGTCGTAGCGGCACCGCGACTCTATGGGGCCGCCGGTCATCCCGCGAGGCGAACGACGCGAACCCGCGCCCGAGATGACGGGCGCGGGTTCTTGTGCGACGAAGTGTCAGCACGCTGCTTGCTGCCGCGCGGGCGGACACAGGCTGACGGTGAGCGGCGCCGCGGTGAAGACGGAGGAGTACGTGCCGACCGCCAGGCCGATGAGCAGGGCGAGGGCGAAGTCGGAGAGGGTGTCGGCAGCGAGGGCCGTGAGGGCCGTGAGGGCCGTGAGGGCCGTGAGGGCCGTGAGGGCCGTGAGGGCCGTGAGGGCCGTGAGGATGATGGCGGCTCCCGTGCCGGTGCTGACCGTGCGGGGCAGGGTCTGCAGGATCGCCTGGTTCGTCAGGCGGGACACCGGTGTCGTGCGGTCGCGGGCGAGGAGCTCGCGGATGCGGTCGAAGAGGACGACCGAGTCGTTCACCGAGTAGCCGATGACGGTCAGCAGGGCGGCCGGGAAGACCCCGTCGATCGGCTTGCCCAGCCAGGCGAAGACACCGACGAGGATCACCACGTCGTGGACCAGCGCGCCGACGGCCGCGGTCGCGAACCGCCGGCGGAACCGGACCGCCAGGTAGAGCAGCTGGGCGCCGAGTGCGAGGGCGAGGGCGACGACGGCGTTGCGGCGCAGTTCGTCGCCCAGGGGTGGGGCCGATCAGCTCGTCACGGACCTGCCGGCTGTGCCGACGCGCCATCGACCGCGAGCGGCTGACGATCGTGCCGCAGGCCCGCTACTGCGCCCGGTGCCAGCAGGTGCGCGAGGCCGGCCGATGACGCCGGTCCCGCGCCCCGGCACCGGTCCTTCCTCCGACTACCGGCACCGGCCTGATCGCGATGTTCACCAGCGGTGACGCGGCCTGCCGTCACTACGTCACGGCAGCCGCCGAGCAGAGAACGACCCGGCACCTCACCACGGCCGTACTCACGCACGACGCCCCGCGCCACCCCGAACCCGGCTCGGCGGAGGCGAAGAAGACCCGCTACCCGGCCACGGTCCGCTTCACCGACCCACAGGGCAGGGTCCGGACCGCGCAGACCGAGGTGCTGCCCGGGCTGACGGAGGACAGCAGGGTCGACATATGGGTGGACACGGACGGAGGGCTCACCGAAGCGCCCATGACCGCCGAACAGATCCGCAGCCGCAGCATGGGCTGGGCCCTCCTCGCCGTCTCCCGTGGTCGACCCGCTCCAACCCTGCCTGTGCCGGCTGCTCTAAGTCGCTACGAGGTCGGTGCGCACCAGGTGATGGTCCGAGTTCTCGGTCGGATGCACATGCTGTTCGAGCGGCACGAAGCCCCGAAGGAAGACGTAGTCGAACTTGCTCTGCCAGTCGGTGGTCACCTCACAGACACCGGTGGCCGTGGGGCCGCACTCGGGATCCGCGTCCAAGGCCAGTGCCCACATCTGCGAGAGTTCGGGGGAATCCGGTACGGCGTTGAAATCGCCGAGAACGATCGCCCGGTCGTACTTGCGGACCTCTGGCGCGAGTACACCGATCTGCTCGGCCCGGAACTCCTCCTGGCGCCGATGGGCGAGATGCGTATTGAAGACGCGAGTCGACTTTCCGCCGACAGTCGTGGTGACCGCCATGTACCCGCGGTCCTCGGATCCGCCGTCGGGGTATTCCACGTTGACGTGGTCCTTCATCGGCGCGATCGAAAGAATCGCCTGGCCGAAACCCCCGGGGCTCCAAGGCACTCCCCCGCAGCGGCCCCAACTCTGAAGAACCGTCCCGTACTCGACGTGATAGACCAGCCCGTAGCGGCGCTGGAGATGGTTCCGGATCTTCTCGACATCACGCACACACGTCTCCTGCATGCCGATGACCTGAGGCGCGTACCTGGCGATGTCCGCCGCCCGGTCCTCGTTGCTCACGTCGCAGGGATTGCAGATGTTCCACGTCATGACCCGGTTCGGTACGGCATCCCGGACGGCGTCGGCCGGCAGTGACCCGCCGAAGAGGCCGCCGCTCGGGGCGCTGGGGCCGACGAGCACGATGAGAGCCACGACCACGGCCCCCGCGAGCAACCCCGTGCCCTTTCCGAACACCACCGCCTCCTCAAATGGACACCTACGGCATCACACAGCCCAAGAACGAGGTTAAAAGACGAACCTGTGTGCCACACGCGGTGGTCCGGATCCCGGCGCGCCCACAGGAATCCGGTCAAGGACCCGCAGAGCGGCCGTCACCGGCCGGGCAGTCGGCAATGATCGGCCCACGGACGAGATCGTGCTGATGTCGGATCCCGAGATCGCGGCGATCCCGGTGGCCGACTGCGGCGAAGCGCTCGTGGACGTACGGATCGATGGGTCCGTCACCGTCGACCACACTCGTCACCGACGCCGGGCTGGAACTCGACATGGGCACCCGCGTGAACGCCGGCCCGGAGGAGAGCGATGGCGCGTGCTGCACGGACGCCGACAACGTCGGTTCCGAAGCGCGGGCCAATCGCCGGATGCTCAGTGACGCGCTGACCGCCGGCGGCTTGGTGAGCTACCCGACCGAGCGGTGGTCACCGCGTCCTGCCGCCCTCCAGCATTCGCTCGAGGCGATCGAAGCGCTCGTGCACCGCGTGGGTCATTTCCTCGTACGTCTGCTCCACCGCAGCCTCCGCCTGATGCAGACGGTGGTGTCGGCGTTCCTGGTCCCGTCCCACGAACCAGGTGGCGAGAGCCGCGGTGACCATGCCATAGGCGGTGATCCCGACGACCATCACCACCACGGCAATCAGCCGCCCCCACAACGTCACCGGATAGAAGTCGCCGTACCCGACGGTCGTAGCGGTCTCCACGGACCACCACAACGCCAGCGGATACGAGGTCAGCTTTGCCCCGGGCGCTCCGCTCTCGGCCTCCACCACGAGGCTCGAACCCACCAGGATCACAACCAGGAGGACGACCGTCGCGGCTCCGGCCGCCTTGAAGTGCAGCGAACGCCCCTGCCGGCCCAACAGCAGGTCGACCGCCCGGGCAAGGAAACCGGGAACCATGCCCGGCATCCTGCTCCACACCCGGACCGGCAGCGCGCGAACGCGCCGCGCGGGTAGGAACCCGACCCGAACAGCGGCGTCCAGGCACGTCCGGTGAGGTGAGCGACCGACGATCCGGCGCCTGTTCGACTGCGAGCGAGCCGTCTGCACGTACTACGAGATCTGCGGATGGTGGAAGAAACTCCACTGTGGAGAGTCACGTATCCCTGTGAGACTGAACCCGGGCCCCGTCGCGGAATCCCCCGTCGCGACGGGGCCCTCCTCAACCTGCCGCGCACTTGCGCGACCGCAACGCCTGTCGGCATTCGGTACGTGATCACTTTCCGCCACGATCAACCCCCGTTGTCCCGAAGCCAGTTGCGCCGGCCAGGCTGCAATAGACGGAACCTACCGGCTGTTCGGGCACGGCGTTCATGCGGCAGCCAGTGGCCACGGCATCGCGGTGAGGTTCGTCCGGGCGGCGCCGCGCCGGCCGCGGACATCGCACGGTGCGCCGCGTACAGCTGATCAGGTGTCCCGGGCCGCGGGCGGACGCAGCGCGTCAAGAACCACCCGCACCGCCGCGCGAGGCGGCACACCCCGGCGGATCGCCGCCGTGATCGTACGGGTCACCGGAGTGGCCAGTTCCCGGGTGACGACGCGATAGCGGCCGACGTCGACGGCCAGGCCCGGAAGCAGTGCGACCGCATGCCCGGCCTCGACGAGCTCCAGGGTCAGCATGTAGTTGCTGAACCGGGCGACCACACGCGGCTCGAACCGCGCCTGCCGGCACAGCCGTAGCGCGAGATTCGCCATGTACGACTGCGGGATGTCGAAGGCCCAGGGCTCATCGGCGAACGCGGTCAGGTCGGCCGGCTCGCGCCCGGCGGCCGGGTGCTCGGGCGGCAGCACCAGCAGGATCGGATCCGTCGCCAGCGGCAGGAGGTCGAGGTCCGGGCCGAGCGGAAGCTCGGCGAAATCCGTGGTCGTGATCACGAGGTCCGCGTCGCCGACCCGCAACGCCGGCACGCTCTCGTGCGGCTCCAACTCCAGGAGCTGGACGTCGAGTTGAGGGTACTCGCGGGACAGGCGCGTCACGGCAGGCACGGCCATGGTGTGCACCACGCTCTGGAACGCCCCGAGCCGCACCAGACCCGACGGCTCCTCGCCGAACCCGCGCAGCTCCGCCTCCACGGTGTCCATGTGGTCGAGGATCGCCCGCGCGCGCCGCGCCAGGATCAGCCCGGCCGAGGTCAGCCGTACCCGGCGCCCCGTGCGTTCGAGCAGCTGGGTGCCCGTCTCGGTCTCGAGCACGGCGAGCTGCTGGGACACGCTCGACGGGCTCAGACTGGCGGCCTGGGCCACCGCTCGGACCGTACCCAGCGTGTCCAGCTGAGTCAGCAGCCGCAGCCTCCAGGGATTCATCACCGCCCCATTATTGTGCGGTTTTCCCGAACAGCACAGCCGGAATTGTTTGATGGACGTGGCGCTCGCCGCGGTCCTACCGTCAGGGCATGGCTGCTGAGACCACCACTTCCCCTGTCCCTACGGCCTCCGAGTCCACGTTCTGGACCGATGCGGACCGGCACCTCGTGCGCTACGGCGGCGGGTTCACCCGCGAGATCATCGAGCGCGCCGCCGGCAGCTTCGTGTACACCGCGGACGGCAGGAAGATCCTCGACTTCACGTCCGGCCAGATGAGCGCGATCCTCGGGCACTCGCACCCGGCGATCGTGGAGACCGTCCAGCGCCAGGTCGCCACCCTCGACCATCTCTACAGCGGCATGCTCAGCCGCCCCGTCGTCGACCTGGCCCGGCGCCTCGCCGAGACACTGCCCGCTCCCTTGGACAAGGCGCTGCTCCTGACCACCGGCGCCGAGTCGAACGAGGCCGCGATCCGGATGGCCAAGCTGGTCACCGGCAAGCACGAGATCGTGTCGTTCGCCCGGTCCTGGCACGGCATGACCCAGGCCGCCGCGTCCGCCACCTACAGCACGGGCCGCAAGGGCTACGGTCCGTCCGCCCCCGGCAACTTCGCGATTCCCGTCCCCAACCCCTACCGCCCCGACTTCGCCACGCCCGACGGTGAGCTCGACTGGCGCCGCCAGCTGGACTTCGCCTTCGACCTCATCGACGCCCAGTCCACCGGCAGCCTCGCCGCCTGCCTCGTGGAGCCGATCCTCAGCTCCGGCGGCATCATCGAACCGCCGCCCGGCTACTTCGCGGCCCTCCAGAGCAAGTGCCGCGAGCGCGGCATGCTCCTGATCCTCGACGAGGCCCAGACCGGCCTGTGCCGCACCGGCACCTGGTACGCCTTCGAACGCGACGGCGTCGTCCCCGACATCCTCACCCTCTCCAAGACCCTCGGCGCGGGCCTGCCCCTGGCGGCCGTCCTCACCAGTGCCGAGATCGAGCAGGAGGCGTACGACCGCGGCTTCCTCTTCTTCACCACACATGTCTCCGACCCGCTGGTGGCCGCCGTGGGCAACACCGTCCTCGACGTACTGACCGGGGACCGCCTGGACGAGCGCGCCCGCAGGCTCGGCACCTTCCTGCGCACCGGCCTGGAGGACATGGCCACCCGCCACGAGGTCATCGGCGACATCCGCGGCCGCGGGCTGCTCGCCGGCCTGGAACTCGTCGTCGACCGCGAGACGAAGCAGAGCTCGGACAGGCTGGGCGCCCAGGTCACCCACCGTTGCCTCGAACTCGGCCTGCACATGAACATCGTCCAGCTCCCCGGCATGGGCGGCGTCTTCCGCATCGCACCCCCGCTCACGGCGACCGAGGACGAACTGACCCTCGGCCTCTCGATCCTGGACACGGCGATCGGCGAGGCGAGCGCGAGGCTGTGAGCGGGACTGTCCCCTCCAGGAGGGACAGTCGGCGGCAGCGCGGGGAGCCCGGGCCGTGGGTTGTCGCCGCCACTCAGCGACGGCCACCAGCCGGAACGGCCATAGGCCTCATCCCACCAGCCGGAACGGCCACCAGAGCTCATCCCACCAGATCGCGGGCCCTGCCTCACATCGGCAGTTTCACTCTGAACGTCGTGGAACCCGGGCTGCTCTCCAGACTCACGCTTCCCCCATGCGCCTGCGCCACCGCTGCCACGATCGCCAGGCCGAGACCCGCGCCGCCGCCGGTGTCCTCGGTGCGGCGGCGGTCGGCACGGGTGAAGCGTTCGAAGGCATTCGCTGCCGCGTCCTCGGGAACACCGGGGCCGTTGTCGTGCACCGTGAGGACAGCTCTGCTGCTGTCGGACTCCAGGGACACGGTCACCTGCGTGCCCTCGGGCGTGTGGATCCGGGCGTTGGTCAGCAGGTTGGCCAGCACCTGGTGGAGTCGATACTCGTCGCCGGTGACCGTCACCGGGTCCTTCGGCAGTTCCAACGTCCAGTGATGACCGGGTCCGGCGGCCCGCGCGTCGGTGACGGCGTCCAGGACGAGACGGGTGAGGTCGACGGGCCGGCGTTGCAGGGCACGTCCGGCATCCAGACGGGCGAGAAGCAGCATCTCGTCGACCATCTCTCCCATGCGCGCGGACTCGGCGGCGATGCGTTCCAAGGCGCGCGTGACCTCGGGTGGTACCGGGCCCGGGTGAAGCAGGGCCAGCTCCGCGTGGCCGCGGACCGAGGCGACCGGAGTACGCAGTTCGTGGCTGGCGTCGGCCGCGAAGCGGCGCAGCCGCTCCTCACTGGCGTGCCGTTTGGTCAGTGCGTCCTCGACATGGCCGAGCATGCGGTCGAAGGCGCCGGCGACGCGGCCCACCTCGCTGCGCGGATCCGACTCGGGCGCCCGCGGCGGCAGCGTCACCTCGCCGCTGACCAGCGGGAGCTCGCTCACCGAGGTGGCGGTCGCCGCGACTCGGCTGAGCGGCCTGAGCGACCAGCGCACCCACAGGCCCCCGGCGACACCGGTGATCGCGAGAGCGGCTCCGAAGACGATTCCGGCGACCAGCTCCAGCCGGTGGACGGCGGCCTCGACCGGCTCCAGAGGCAGCCCGGTGATCAGTACGTCGCCGTCGATGCCCCGGGCCGCGACGACCCGGTAGTCGTCCAGGACGGAGAGGTCGACAGGGTGGCCCACGCCGTCCACGGGGACCGCGGCGAGCTGGTCCACGTCGCGCGCGGTCAGCTTCACGTTCAGGGTTCCTGTGGGTCGGACCACCGCCGCCTGCGTGACCGCGCCGTCCAGCAGACGGGCGCCGAAGGTTCCGGTGGCCTGTCTGCGGGTGTCTCCGCGCTCGTCCCCGTCGTGGTCGTCCGGCAGCACGCCACTGTGTTCCAGGCTGGCCGGGAACCGCGGCCCCGCCTCGGTCAGCTGTTCGTCGAGACGTCGGGTCAGGAAGCCGTTCAGCTCGATCACCACGGCCACTCCCACCGCGGCGCAGCTGACCGCCAGCAGCACCACCAGGCCGACGGTGAGCCGGCCCCGCAGAGTGTGCGGGCGCGGCAGTCCTCGCGCCCAGCGGCGCACGGCCCTCACCGCGGTACCGGCTTCAGGACGTATCCGGCACCGCGCACCGTGTGGATCATGGGTTCACGGCCGGTGTCCACCTTCTTGCGCAGATAGGAGATGTACAGCTCGACGACGTGGGCGCGGCCGCCGAAGTCGTACGACCACACCCGGTCGAGGATCTGCGCCTTGCTCAGCACGCGGCGCGGGTTGCGCATCAGGAAGCGGAGCAGTTCGAACTCGGTCGGTGACAGCTCGATCAGCTCCCCGTCCCGCGTGACCTCCCTGGCCTCCTCGTCCATCACCAGGTCGCCCACGGTCAGCCGGGGCCCCTCCTCCAGTTGCCGGGCCATGCCGGCCCGGCACAGCAGTCCGCGCACCCGGGCGACGACCTCCTCCAGGCTGAAGGGCTTGGTGACGTAGTCGTCGCCACCGGCCGTGATGCCGGCGATGCGGTCCTCCACCGCGTCACGGGCCGTGAGGAAGAGCACACAGACGTCGGGCTTCACGGTGTGCAGGGAGCGCAGCACCGCGAAGCCGTCGATGTCCGGGAGCATCACGTCCAGGACCACGGCGTCGGGCATCAACTCCCGGGCCGCGGTCACGGCCGATGTGCCGTCGTCGGCGGTGCGGACCTCCCAGCCCTCGTAGCGCAGGGCCCCGGACAGGACCTCCGCGAGGTCCGGGTCGTCGTCGACGACGAGGACGCGCAGTGAGGTGCCGTCGGGGCGAGTGAGGGCGGGGCGGCCCGAGCGCGTGGTGTTCATGGTCCTACCAGGATCGCTCCTGCCGCGCGGCCGTGGGCGGCGGCGGATGCTCTGAGTTTCCTCTGAGTGCGCTCTGCGGGCCGCCGTTCAGAGCGTGCTGAGAGGTTCGGCCCGCACAGTGGCGTCCGGGACCTGGCGAACGGAACGAGACGGGACGGGACGCATCGATGACCACGGTGTACGAGCAGCAAACGGCACCACCGCTGGTGCCGGCCCCGCGGCGCTCCCCCGCGGGTCCTCTCCTCGCCCTGTTGTGGGCGGGTGCGGCGGCCGTGGTGGCGCTGTGGTGGCTGGGCACTGATTCCGTGGTGGGTACGGCAGGCCTGCTGACCGGAGCCGGACGGATCGCGGGCCTGCTCAGCGGGTACGCCTGTGCCGTGCTCGTCGGGCTCATGGCCCGTGTCCCGCTGCTGGAGCGGCAGATCGGCTCCGACCGGGTGGCGCGCTGGCACGCGATGGCGGGCCGCTACACGATCTGCCTGCTGGTCGCGCACATCGTGCTGATCCTCGCGGGGTACGCCGCCCAGGACGGCTCGTCGCTCGTGCGCGAGGCCGTCACGGTGGTGCTCGACTACCCGGAGATGCTCAAGGCGACCGTCGGCACGCTGATCCTGTGCGTGGTCGGTGTCACCTCGGCACGGGCCGTGCGGCGCCGGGTGCGTCATGAGTTCTGGTACTACGTGCATCTGCTCACGTACGCGGCCGTCTTCCTCGCCTTCGGCCACCAGCTCGCGCTGGGCGCCGACTTCACCGGCAACACCGCCGCGCAGGCCGCCTGGTACGCGCTGTACCTCGCAGTGGCGGCCCTTGTGATGTGGTTCCGGATCCTCGCCCCGGTGCGGCTGAACATGCGGCACCGGCTGCGGGTGGAGTCGGTGCACCGGGAGGCTCCGGGGGTGTGGTCGGTCGTCGTACGCGGGCGGCGGCTGGACGAGATGGGCGCACGACCCGGGCAGTTCTTCCGCTGGCGGTTCCTCACCGAGGAGCTGCGTTGGACCTCCACGCCGTACTCCCTGTCGGCGCCGCCCCGCCGTGACCTGCTGCGCATCACGGTCAAGGCGCTCGGTGACCACAGCACGGCCGTGTCCCTGCTGCGCCCCGGCACCCGCGTATGGGCGGAGGGTCCCTACGGCGCACTGACCTCGCAACGTCAGACCTCCACCAAATCCCTGCTGATCGCGGGCGGTGTCGGGGTCACTCCGTTGCGGGCCCTGTTCGAGACGCTGCCGGGCGAGGTCACCCTGCTGTACCGGGCGCGCACCGCCGAGGATCTCGCGCTGGGCGGGGAGTTGGAGGCCATCGCGCGCTGGCGTGGCGCGCGGGTGCTGTACGCGCTCAACGGCCCTCGCGGCGAGCGCCCGTGCCTCACCGCCGAGTCCCTGTGCGCGGCCGTCCCCGACCTCTCCCGGCACGACGTCTACGTCTGCGGTCCGCACGGCTTCGCTCGGGAGCTGTACGCGGCGCTGCGCGCAGCCGGTGTCCCGAACCGGCGCATCCACCACGAGTCGTTCGAACTGTGAGCAGCGTGAGAACTGTGAGGCCGAAAAAGTGCACCCGCTGAAGAGGAACCACCCGCTGCGCCGCATCGCGCTGGCGAGCGCCGCCACCGTCTCCGGGATGGTCCTGCTGCTGTCGCTGAAGCCGCACACCACGCCGGATCTGGCCGTACCGGCCCCGTCCACGGGCGCGAGCGCGCCGACCGGGTCCGCGACGGGCACCCGCACCGTGACCGGCGAGTCGGCCCAGACCCGGTACGGCCCCGTCCAGGTCCGCATCACTCTTGAGAACGGCAAACTCACCGACCTCACCGCAATCGCCTACCCGCGGCAGAACCCGCGGGACCAGCAGATCAACGGCTATGCCCTCCCCCGGCTGCGCAGCGAGGCCCTGGCAGCTCAGAGCTCCGACATCGACACGGTCTCCGGCGCCACGTACACGAGCGAGGGCTACCGTCAGTCACTTCAGTCGGCTCTGGACTCGGCAAGCGGCTGAACACAGCCCCTCCCCCGCGCCGGTCTCCGGGCCACCGGTGCACGACGCCTTCCCGACATCGGTGCCCTGAGCCCGAGGCGCGGTTCATCGGCGAGGGCCGAGTGACGCGGCGTATCAGACCGGCGGCTCGTCACCTGTTCCGCCCCGCCGCCGCATGACAGTCCGACTGACGGCTCGTTGCCGCGCGCTCGGCGCGGAGTGACTTGACGGTCGCCGAGCGGGAACGGCCGCGCCCGTGCCTGCCCGCCGTGACAGTCCGACTGATGGCCCGTTGCCGCGCGCTCGGCGCAGGGTGACTTGACGGTCGCCGAGCGGGAACGGCCGCGCCCGTGCCTGCCCGCCAGTCGCGGGCGTTGTGGCCGGTGGCCTGATCACGGACGCGTGATGGGCGGGATTCTCCGCAGATGAGGCCCTGGGCGCTCGCACGGCCGGTTCACCACCACCTTGGGCGGGACCCGGACGCGCTCCGACCGCCAGGCCCGGCGCACGGCTCTCGGCCCCCAGGCGCCGGCTCCCTACCGATTCGGACATTTACCTACCGGACACATACCCCCCTGGGTATTTGACGGAGCCCTCCGAGTCGCCGTACGCTCGCCATCAATAAACCCCCGGGGGTATTTGAGGAGGCAACGAATGGCTCGGGAAGCAGCACAGGAGACGTTCGCCGCGGCCTGGTCCGACGGCGGCGTGGTGATCGATGTCCGCGAGCCGGACGAATACGCGGCCGGGCATGTGCCGGGCGCCCGGCTGATGCCGCTGCGCACGGTGGTCACCCACTGCGGCGAGCTGCCGGTCGACCGGCCGGTGTACGTCATCTGCGCGAGCGGCGCCCGCAGCAGGACCGCCGCCGATCTGATGATCTCCCTCGGCATCGACGCCTACTCCGTCGCCGGCGGCACCGCCACCTGGATCCGGAGCGGCCACCCCCTCGCGGTCGGCTCCCACGGGCCCGCGGCCTGACCCCCCTCCCACCCGACACCAGCACCCAGGCCAGAGGAAGGAGCACCGCCTTGGCCGCCACCCCCTCCCCCCACGACGCACCGCTGTCCGGCCGTCACCGCGTCGCCGTCATCGGCGGCGGCAGCGCCGGCATCAGCATCGCCGCCCGACTGCGCCGCGCCGGCGTCACCGACATCACTCTCGTCGAACCGTCCGACACCCACTGGTACCAACCGCTGTGGACCCTGGTCGGCGGCGGGCAGGCACCGCTGCGCACCTCCCGCCGCCCCGAAGGATCCGTCATCCCCGACGGCGTGCGCTGGATCCGCCGACGCGCAGTGGCCGTCGACCCCGACGCGCGTAAGGTGACGCTCTCCGGCGGTGCCGAACTGACCTACGATCACCTGGTGATGGCCCCTGGTCTGCAGCTCGACTGGGGCGGCGTGCCCGGACTGTCCGAAGCGGTCGGGCACGACAGGGTGAGCAGCAACTACGCGCCCGAGTACGCACCGCGGACCTGGGACCTCATCCGGAGCACCCGCTCGGGCACGGCCGTCTTCACCCATCCGGCCACACCGCTGAAGTGCGGCGGAGCCCCGCAGAAGATCGCGTATCTGGCGGCTGACCACTGGCGCAGACAGAAGGTCCTCGACCGGATGCGGATCATCCTCGTCCTTCCCGATCCGGTGATGTTCAAGGTGCCCGCCTGGTCGCGGGTGCTGGAGAAGGTCGCCGACCGCTACGGCATCGAGGTGCGGCTGCGTTCGGAGATGACGGCGCTCGACGGCGACGCGCGCAAGGTCACCATCACCGACCACGCCACCGGCGCCAAGGAGACCATCGGCTACGACCTCCTGCACGCCGTACCGCCGCAGAGCGCGCCCGACTGGGTCAAGCACGGCCCGCTCGCCGACCCGGCCAGTCCTCAGGGGTTCGTCGCCGCGGACAAGCACACGCTGCAACACCCGCAGTACGACAACGTCTTCGCGCTCGGCGACGTGGCGAACCTGCCCACCTCCAAGACCGGCGCTGCCGTGCGCAAGCAGGCGCCGGTCGTGGCCGCCAACCTCCTCGACGTGATGTACGACCGTTCCCCGTCACGCCGGTACGACGGCTACACGTCCTGTCCGCTGGTGACCGCCCGCGACCGGATGCTGCTGGCGGAGTTCGACTACGACCTGGAGCCCACGCCCAGCTTCCCGCTGATCGACCCGTTCAAGGAGCGCCGGGACATGTGGGTGCTCAAGCGCCACATCCTGCCGCCGGTGTACTGGCACGGCATGCTCACCGGCCGCCTCTGACCGGCCGGCCCGGGCTTCCCCCGACCCGGGCCGGCCACCGCTCCACCAGATCCGGGGCGGACCACAAGCCCGTGAATACCCCCCGGGGTATCTCACTCCACCATTTCCCCGACACGGAGGTCACCCGACCATGTTCTTCGCTCAGTACTACCTCGACTGCCTCTCCCAGGCGTCGTACATGATCGCCGACGAGACGACCGGCAAGGCCGTCGTCGTCGATCCCCGCCGCGACGTCTCCGAGTACGTCACCGACGTGGAGGCCCACGGTTTCACCGTCGAGGCCGTCATCAACACCCACTTCCACGCGGACTTCCTCGCCGGCCACCTGGAACTCGCCGACCGCACCGGCGCCTGGATCGGCTACGGGCGGCGCGCCGAGACCGAGTACCCCATCCGCAAGCTGACGGACGGCGAGCGGATCAGCCTCGGTGACGTCACCTTGCAGATCATCGAAACGCCCGGTCACACCCCGGAGTCGATCAGCGTCCTGGTGTACGAGCACGCCGACGACGACGTCCCCTACGGCGTCCTCACCGGCGACGCGCTGTTCATCGGCGACGTGGGCCGCCCCGACCTGCTGGCCTCGATCGGTGTCACCGCCGACGAACTCGGCCGGATGCTCTACGACACCATCCAGAACAAGCTCATGGCCCTCCCGGAGGCCGTCCGGGTCTTCCCCGCGCACGGCGCCGGCTCCGCATGCGGCAAGAACCTCTCCACCCAGCGGCAGTCCACCATCGGCGAGCAGCGCGCCACCAACTACGCCTGCCGGCCCATGAGCGAGGAGAAATTCGTCGAGTTGGTGACCGCGGGCCAGCCCTCCGCGCCCGCCTACTTCGTCTACGACGCCATCCTCAACCGCAAGGAGCACGGTCTGTTCGACGCGGCCGCCGCGCCGCGACCACTGTCCGTCGAGGAGTTCATGCAGCGGCGTACGGCCGGAGCGGTCGTGGTGGACGCGCGATCCCCGCAGGACTTCGCGCCGGGGCACCTGAGCGGCTCGGTCAACGTGCCCGCCGACGGACGCTTCGCCGAGCAGGCCGGCATGGTCGTCGGCCCGGAGGAGGACGTCGTGGTGGTCGCGCCGCAGGACCGCGAGGAGGAGATCGTCACCCGTCTGGCCCGTATCGGCTTCGACAGGGTGGGCGGCTATCTCCGCGAGCCCGAGGGCGCCTTCCCCGCACTGGCCGACGAGATGAAGCAGGCCAGCCGTCTGACCGCGGGCGAACTGCGTCGTCTGCTGGACGGCGACGAACCGCCGCTGGTCCTCGACGTGCGCAACGCCGGCGAACGCGAAGAGGGCTTCATCGACGGCTCGCTCCACATCCCCCTGGCCGAACTCGCCCGCCGCGTCGACGACATCCCGGTCGGCCGGCCCCTGGTCGTCCACTGCGCGGGCGGCCACCGGTCCTCCATCGCCGCCAGCCTGCTCCGCCACCGGGGCCGCACCGATGTCTCCGACCTGCTCGGCGGCTACGGCGCCTGGCTCGCCCTGACCGCCCCGGCGAACGTCTGATCCACCCCGCTCCGGGCGGCGGCCCCGGCCGCCGGGGCCGCCGCCCGCCTCACCCACTTCCACAACAGCGAGGAACACCCCACATGACCGCCCAGACCGACTCGCCCCGTCTCGATCCCGCCGCCCTGCGCGAACTGCACGACAGCGGCGAGGGCCCCCGACTGCTGGACGTGCGCACACCCGGCGAATTCCGCACCGCCCACATACCCGGCTCCTACAACGTCCCCCTCGACACCCTGCGTGAACACCGGGACGAACTGCTGCACCACCTCGACGACGAAGTCGTCCTCATCTGCCGCTCCGGCGCCCGCGCCGCACAGGCCGAACAGGCCCTCGCCGAGGCCGGACTGCCCAACCTCCGGGTCCTCGACGGCGGCGTCATGGCCTGGGAAGGGGCCGGCGGCGCCCTCACTCGCGGCCAGGAACGCTGGGACCTGGAGCGCCAGGTGCGGCTCATCGCCGGAGGACTCGTGGCGGCCACCGGCGTCGCCGGAGTGTTCCTGCCCGGCCTGCACCTGATCGGTACGGCCGTCGGCGTCGGGCTGACCGTCGCCGCGCTCACCAACACCTGCGCCATGGGCATGCTGCTGTCGAAACTGCCCTACAACCGCGGCCCCCGCACCGACATCGGCACGATCATCGCAGCCCTGCGAGGCACACCGTGATCGCCGTCGTCGTAGCCGCATCCCTGTTCATCGGTGTCGCCCTGGGTGTCCTGGGCGGCGGCGGGTCCATCCTGACCGTGCCCATCCTGGTCTACCTGGCGGGCATGGAGACCAAAGCGGCCATCGCCACCTCCCTGTTCGTCGTGGGTGTCACCAGTGCCGCCGGAGTCGTCTCGCACGCGCGTGCCGGACGCGTCCGCTGGCGCACCGGGCTGCTGTTCGGGCTGGCCGGCATGGCCGGCGCCTACGCGGGAGGAAGGCTGGCCGAGTTCGTCCCAGGAACCGTCCTGCTGGTCGCGTTCGCCGTCATGATGATCGCCACCGCCGTCGCCATGATCCGCGGCCGACGAGGGAAGCCGAAGAAGGTCCACCACGAACTGCCCGTCCTGCACGTCCTGTTGGACGGGATCGTCGTGGGGCTGGTCACCGGGCTGGTCGGCGCCGGCGGTGGCTTCCTCGTCGTCCCCGCCCTCGCCCTGCTCGGCGGACTGCCGATGACCGTCGCCGTCGGCACCTCCCTGCTGGTCATCTCCATGAAGTCGTTCGCCGGACTGGCCGGATACCTGGCGAGTGTGCACATCGACTGGGGCCTGGCCGCCCTTGTCACGGCGACCGCCGTCGTCGGCGGCCTGCTCGGCGGCCGCCTCGCCGGACGCATCCCGCAGGACGCGCTGCGCAGGTCCTTCGGCTGGTTCGTCGCCGTCATGGGCGTCTTCGTCCTCGGGCAGCAGATCACCCCGGGGCTGCGTCACACCCTGCTCACCAGCCCCTGGATCTGGCTCTCCATGGCCGCGACGGCCGGTGTCCTGATCGGCTGGTCCAGGCGCCGGCGCTCCGTGAGGACGCGGGGCCGGGCGCAGGAAGCGCGGGAGCAGGTGGACGGGGAGAGGGCACCCGTTCCGCGGCCGGCGCCCGACGACGTCGTGCGCAGCACCACGGGGTCACCGCACGACACACAGTGACGCACCCAGGAGTTCCGGGGAGTTCCGGACGGCGCACGAGCACCGGCACGCGCGCCGTCCACGGACGGAACCCGCCGTTTTTCTCAGGTGTAGACGATCTGGCCGCCGGCGGCGCGTTCGTAGAACTCCCCGACCGTGATGATGCCCTGGACCTGGTCGACGAGATCGTCCTTGTCCAGCTCGAAGAGGTCGACCGACGCCTTGCAGGCGTAGATCCCGGCACCGGTGTCGGCGATCATCTCGATGAACTCGGGGATCGGTGGGATGTCGAGCTTGTCCATCTTCCGTTCCATGTACCGGGTGACCAGATCCGGGACGCCCGGCAGCCCGCCCAGCAGCGTCGGCACATGCAGGCCCGGGTTGCCGACGGTGGCCAGCTTGATGTGCTCCCAGCGCTTCTTCGTGATCGCGTCCAGGCCGAAGAAGGTGAAGAACAGATCGGCCTCGATGCCCTCGGCACGGGCGCCGTTGGCCATGATCAGGGCCGGGTAGATCCCTTCCAGGGACCCCTTGGAGACGATGATCGAGACCTTCTCGATCGTGGCGGTGTCGTTCATGACGGTTCGTGCTCCTCAGATGCAGCCGCGCGGCTTCGGGATACCGGCGATCTTCGCGGCGGTCTTGGCAGGGCCCTTGGGGAAGAGCTGGTAGAGCTCCTTGACGCTCACCCCGGACGTCTTGCCGAGGACCCGGACCGTGGGACCGGTGCCCTTGGCGGCGTACTGGGCGCGCATGAAGTGGATGACCGTCCAGTGGCGGTCGGTCAGCGTCTCGATCCCGGCCTCGTGGGCGATCTGTTCGGCCACGGGCTCGGTCCACCGGTCGGGGTCGGTGAAGAAGCCCTCGTCGTCGACGGGGACGGTCGTGTCGCCGTAAGTGGCGGTGGGCATGACGGTGCTCCTTGGATTCAGGCGTGGGCGTGGTGCTTGCCGTGCTCGGGCATGGCCGAGCCGATGCCGGGCAGTTCGCGGCCGGGCAGCAGGCTGTGCCAGTAGAGCCACTCGAAGGCGAGCTTGCCGAGGTGGGCCGCGTGCGACTCCTTCAGCAGCGGCAGGCCGACAGGGCCGGGGAAGTGGCCGGGCAGTGGCTCGGTCTCGTAGTTGAAGTCGATGAGCAGTGCCTTGTGGAAGCCGGTCTCGACGAAGCAGTTGGCGTGCCCGTCGAAGGAGGCGTCGAGCGGCTGCCCGGTGAGGTGGCGGCCGATGTTGTGCACCAGCACCTCGCCTTCGAAGTGCGCCACCGATCCGGCCTTCGAGGCCGGCAGACCGGCCGCGTCCCCGATGGCGAACACCTCGGGGCGGTCGGGGTGTTGGAGGGTGTGCGGGTCGACGGGGACGAAGTCCAGCTCGTCGCCCAGGCCCTCGGAACGTCCGACGTACTCCGCGCCGCCGTGCAGCGGCACGACGACAGCCAGGTCGAACGGCAGCTCCCGTTCGTCGTACGACACCAGCCGGCCGCCCTCGCCGTCGACCTCGCCGAGCGTGAACTCGGTGACCAGTTCGACACCCTTGTCCGCCAGCAGACCACCCAGCGTCTTCGCGGCGACCGGCTTGGTGAAGGCCGCGTCCAGCGGAGTGGCGTAGGTCAGCCGGACCTTGTCGCGGATGCCGCGGCGTCGGAAGTACCAGTCGGCCAGGAAAGCGAACTCCAGGGGCGCGACAGGGCACTTGACCGGCAGGTCCGCCACGTCGATCACCACACGGCCACCGTCGAAGCGCTCCAGCGCGCGGTGCAGGCCGACCGCGCCGGGCAGATCGTAGAAGGTGAACACCTTCTCGCCCCAGCCGGGAGCGGTCAGGCCCTCGGTTTCCTCCGGCAGCAGCCGGGCGCCCGTGGCGACCACCAGGACGTCATAGGTGAGTTCGATGCCGCCGCCGAGGTGGACCGTGTGTGCGGCCAGGTCGACCCGCTCGATCGGTGCCTGCTTGTAGTCGATGGCGTGCAACTGCCGCGGGCGGGAGCGGACGAGGTGCTCTGGCTGCGCAAGCCCGAACGGCACGAAGAGCAGGCCGGGTTGGTAGAGGTGGTCGTCGTTCTGGTCGACGACCGTGATCCGGCACTCGCGCTCGTCGTACATACGACGAAGGCGGTTGGCCGTCATGGTGCCGGCGGTTCCACCGCCGAGAATCACGATGTGTTTGCCCATGCCTCCACACTGTTGCCGCGGACGGCTGTACGACATGGGCCGCTGGTCCCCGAACGAGTACCCTATGGGGTATACATCGGTCTCGTCGGCGGGGCACGACGAATCCGCTCATCCGCCTCTCCACCCGAACGCCGTCCGCGGTCGGCCGGAGTCCGGCGGACGCGACATCGACGGGAAGGGCCAGCCCATGACCGGCACAGCACCGCAGACACCCGGCACGAACCGGCCGCACACCGCGGACACGTACCTCTTCGGGGCCACCTGTACCGCCTCCCGCGCCGGCCGCCGCCTCGACCGCCACGGTCCGCCCCGCAGCGGACCACGAGCCGGGGCGGAGCTCACCATCGCCTCCGACCGCCCGGACCGGGTCAGGGCGTCGCGCGTGGCGGTCGCCCCGCCGCCGCAGCTCTCCGGGCAGCGCCGGGACCCGCTGTCCGCCGCGGCCCACGACACCGTTCAGCAGCCACCCGCCGTCGACGTCGAGGCGGAGCCATGAGTACGGTGTCGGCGCCGGCGGCGGCACTGCTGGAGCGCATCCGGGCCGGGCTCATCGGCGACGACGAGGTGCTGGACGGTCCGTACGGCCCGAAGCGGATCGTCTACGCCGACTACACCGCCTCCGGCCGCTCCCTGGACTTCATCGAGGACTTCATCCGCGAGCAGGTTCTGCCCCGCTACGGCAACACCCACACAGAGAGCTCCAGCACCGGCCTGCAGACGACCCGGCTGCGCGAGGATGCCCGCCGGATCATCCGCGACGCGGTCGGCGGCACCGAGGACGATCTCGTGATCTTCTGCGGATCGGGCGCCACCGCGGCCGTGAACAAACTCGTGGGCATCCTGGAGCTGCGCCACCCGGGGAGGCCACCGGAACCCGAACGGCCCGTGGTCTTCGTCGGACCGTACGAGCACCATTCCAACGAACTGCCCTGGCGGGAGTCGATCGCCGACGTCGTGGTCATCGACGAGGACCCCGACGGCCACGTCGACCTGGCCCGGCTCGAAGCGGGCCTGCGAAGGTACGCCGACCGGCCGCTGCGCATCGGCAGCTTCTCCGCCGCCTCGAACGTCACCGGCATCCTGACCGACACCGACCGCGTCGCGCGGCTGCTCCACGCACACGGCGCTCTCTCCTTCTGGGACTACGCGGCCGCCGCCCCGTACGTGCCGATCCGGGTGGCGGAGAGCGCGCCCGGCTCCGGCGACCACAAGGACGCACTGTTCCTCTCCCCGCACAAGTTCGTCGGCGGCCCGCAGACACCGGGTGTCCTGGTCGTCCGCCGTGACCTGGTCCGCAACCGGGTACCCACCGCTCCGGGCGGCGGGACCGTGTCCTTCGTCGATCCCCTTGGACACCGTTACCTCGACGACCCGGTCGCCCGCGAGGAGGGCGGCACCCCTGCCATCGTCGAGTCCATCCGCGCCGGACTGGTCTTCGCGCTGAAGCAGGCCGTCGGCACCGACACCATCGAGGCCGCCGAGGAACGCCACTGGCGGCACGTCCTGACCCGCTGGGACGCCGACCCAAGGATCGAGGTCCTCGGCAACCACCATGCCCGGCGACTGGCCGTCGTCTCGTTCCGCATCCGGTACGGCAGCGCTGCCTACCTGCATCACAACTACGTGGTCGCCCTGCTCAACGACCTGTTCGGCATCCAGGCCCGCGGCGGCTGTTCCTGCGCCGGCCCCTACGGCCACCGCCTGCTGGCGATCGACGCCGCCACCTCGCATGCCCTGCTCGACGAGGTCGTCCATGGCTGCGACGGCATCAAGCCCGGCTGGATCCGTCTGAACCTGCACTACTTCATCAGCGACACCGTCCGTGACTACCTGATCAACGCCGTGGGCCTGATCGCCGCGCACGGCCACCGGCTGCTGCCCGACTACCGTTTCGACCCGCACACCGGACAGTGGCAGAACCGCGCCGGCCCGGCCGATCCGCCGCTGCGGCTGACCGGTGTGCGCTTCGGCGCCGACGGGCGGATGAGTGTGCCCGCCGTCGTTCACCGTCGCCTGGGCGAGGAGGCGCTGCCCGGCCAGCTCGACCGGGCCCGCGAGGTGCTCGGCTCCCGGCCCGACCGCGACGGCGACGGCCCGACCGGTCTGCCCGCCGACTTCGAGCGGATGCGCTGGTTCCCGCTGCCGCCGGTCTGCCTGGAACAAACCCCGCCCGGACGTGGTTGAAGCCCATATACCCCACCGGGTATATGAAAGGAGCAGGGCCGCCATGCCCACTGTGGAATTGACCAAGGACAACTTCGAGGCGACCGTCACCGGCCCGGAGATCGTGCTGATCGACTTCTGGGCCGCCTGGTGCGGGCCGTGCCGGACGTTCGGCCCCATCTACGAGCAGGCGGCCGAGGACCACCCGGACATCATCTTCGGCAAGGTGGACACCGAGGCCCAGCCCACACTCGCCGGGGCCTTCCGGATCTCGTCCATACCCACCCTGATGGCCATCCGTGACCGCACCGTCCTGTACTCGCAGCCGGGCGCGCTACCGCCGCGGGCACTGGAGGAGCTCATCCGCAGCATCCGGTCCGTCGACATGGACGACGTCCGCCGACGGGCCGCCGAGAGCCCGACACCCGGCGGGTGACGGCCCAACATGTCCGGGGCGCCGCCATGGGCACAAGCGCCCCGGAACCGAGGTTCAGCAGCCGCGCAGGGCCGCGAGCGCGGTCCTGAGATCGGCCGCGACCACCCTGCCGCGGGTGTCGGCAAAGCCCGCTCGAGAACGTTCGTCAGGGCAGATGTGATCCTTGATGGTCGACGACGTCCCGAACCGGGACGTATAGTACCCCTAGGGGTATTTCCTGAGGAGTGATCGTGGAACTGGAGCTCGAGGGTACGGATCTGAAGGCCGTACTGAACCGGCTGCGCCGCGCGCAGGGTCAGATCTCCGGCGTGATCCGGATGATCGAGGAGGGGCGCGACTGCGCGGACGTCGTGACCCAACTCGCCGCCGCCTCCCGGGCGCTGGACCGAGCCGGTTTCGCGATCATCGCCACCGGCCTGCAACAGTGCGTGGCGGACATCGAGTCCGGCCGCCGGAACGGTGAGGACACGGACGCGATGCGCACCCGGCTGGAGAAGCTGTTCCTGTCGCTTGCGTGAGAGCGCGCTCCGCCGAGGCATTGCCGGCATGGCGTCGATCAGCATGCAGGCCGCCGCCGGCAGCACCACGGCACGGACCCCCCGGAACGCGGCCCGGAGACCTTCCCGGCCGGCGGTTCGCCGTCCCGGCGTGGGCGACCGGCTCGGTGATCGACGGGATCGTGACGATGACCAGGCTCGCGGTCGCGGCGCCGACCGGACTGAATCCGAGCAGATGGCGCGGGCACGTCAGCACACTGCCCCCCTCCGAGCCCGCCGACGGCCGGGCCGATCACCGGTCGGGCGGCCAGAGCGAGGGTGAGAGCGCTCATGCGAAGCTGCCGTTCCCCCGCATACGCCCAAGACCGGCAGGCCCGCACCGGCCCATTCTGTCATGGCTCCGATCATGTCCACGGCCTCCGTACCGTGTGCCGCCCGCAGCCCGGCGGCCTGCCGGGAGAGGTTGCCGCAGCAGCAGATCACGGCTGGGGCCGGGGCTGCACGGGGGCGGGCAGACCGACCCGGCGGCCGGCGCCGACAGCGGCCGGTGCCCGGCTCTGCCGTCCGGCAGCTCCGCGGCCGGCCGGGGCGCCGACGCGTGCCGCGCCCGTGCGAGGGGCTCGGTCAGCCGCGGCTCGACCAGGTCAGAGCGCCCCGGTGCCGATGAGCAGCGAGCCGCCGGCGAACGCCGCCATTGCCGTGCCGTTCTCCTGCGGCACGTACCCTCCGCGGGGTCGCCGTAGCGCACGGGGACACGCAGGAAGGAGACGCGGGCACCAAGGAGGCCGCACCCGTGAGCCGGGCCGGCTCCAGTCCGCCGGAGACGTGGTCGTTGTCGCACGCGCGTCTCGACGACCTGCGAGGTTCACCCCCGGGGGCCGCCGTGATCATCCGATCGAAGAATTACCCCAGGGGGTATATACTGGATCGTGGCATATGTACCCCCAGGGGTATCGCCAGGGGCCGGGAAGGCCCGGGGAACAATTCACGAGCACCTCGCGGGGGGCCGGCCACCCGTCCCACTCGTGCGAGCCATCGAGAAGGGCCATCGCCTTGCGCTACGACCGCACCGTGCACCTCGACACCGACTTCGCCACCGCCGTCGACCGCGTCCGCGACGCCCTCGCAGCGCAGGGCTTCGGCATCCTGACCGAGATCGACGTCACCGCCACGCTCAAGGCCAAACTCGACCACGACATGGAGGACTACGTCATCCTCGGCGCCTGCAACCCACCGCTGGCCCAGCGTGCCCTGGAGACCGACCGCTCCATCGGCCTGCTGCTGCCCTGCAACGTCGTCGTCCGCACCCACGGCGACCGCACCGCCGTACAGGCCCTCGACCCGAACACGATGGTCGCCCTCACCGAACTCGACGCCCTGCGCCCGGTAGCCGTCGAGGCCACGCGCCGCCTCGACGCCGCCCTCACCTCGCTCACGGCGGACGAGGTGCAGTGATGACGTCGCCGTGAGCGGACAGCAGAGCCGAAATCGACCCAGGTGTCGCCGCTTGCTCGGACGCGGTGCCCTCGATCCCCAGCCCTGACTCGCGACGACGCCCGCCCTCGCACGGGCGGGCCTGCGCGGTCCGGTGGCATGGGGGGTGCCCGCGGGCCTACGCCTCCCCTGTCGGCACATGCCAGTCCACATTCGTCCCACCGTTGTCGGGACACGTGAACTCCATCGTGCCGCCGAGCGCTTCGGCCCGCTCCGCCATGTTGCGCAGGCCGCTGCGACGCCCCTCGGCCGGGATGCCCACGCCGTTGTCGCGGACACTCAGCCGCACCTCGCGGCCGTCGGTCTCCAGGAGGACCTCGACCCGGTCGGCATGGGCGTGCCGCGCGACGTTCGTGAGCGCTTCGGAGAGTACGGCGACGACGTGGTCGGCGATCTCCTTGGACACCTGAGTGTCCAACAGTCCTTCCATACGCAGGCTGGGCGCGAAGCCGAGTACCGGCGCCGCCTCGCCCACGACGCGCACCACATGGGCCCGCAGATTCTGCCCGGCGGCGCCCTCCCGTGTGCGGAGTCCGAAGATCGTCGAGCGGATGATCTTGATGGTTTCGTCGAGGTCCTCCACCGCGCGCACGACCCGCTCCGAGGCCTGGGGGTGCTCGATGAAACGTCCCGCGCTCTGCAGGGTCATCCCGGTCGCGAAGAGCCGCTGGATCGCCAGGTCGTGCAGGTCCCGGGCGATTCGGTCGCGGTCCTCCAGCAGCGCCATCTGCTCGGCGTCGTTGCGCCGGTCGGCGAGTTCCATCGCGACCGCCGCCTGGGCGGCGAATGCCTGCAGCGGCTCGGTCTCCTTGTCCGAGTACACCGTGCCGCCGGCTTCACGGACCAGTAGCACCACGCCCCGCACCCCGTCACCCTTGCCGATGGGCACAGCCACCGCCGGGCCGAGTCCGGTGAAGCGCTGCCGGCCGACCAGGAAGCGCTCGTCGCTCAGGACGTCCGCGCTCGTCACAGGTGAGCCGGCGGCGAAGGCCTCGCCCATGATGCTGCCCTCCACCGGCAGCACCAGCCCCCGCTGTGCTTCGGCGTCCCGGCCCGTGGCCAGCTCCACGGTGAGCGTTTCGGTGTCCTTCACCGGCACACCGACCACGGACAGGACCGCGCCCGCGATCTGCCTCGCCCTGTCGGCGACCAGGCTCAGCACCTCGCTGCGCGGGCTGCCGGAGAGCAGGCTGCTGGTGATCTCGGCGCTCGCCCGCACCCAGCGCTCGCGCCGCTGGGCCTCCTCGTACAGGCGGGCGTTGTCGATCGCGACACCGGCCGCGACCGCCAGTGTCGACAGTACGGACTCGTCCTCTTCGTCGAACTGGGCACCGCCCCGCTTCTCGGTCAGGTACAGGTTGCCGAACACCTGGTCGCGGACGCGGATCGGGACGCCGAGGAAGGTGTTCATCGGCGGATGGTTCGCGGGGAAGCCGTACGAGGACGCGTGCTCGGAGATCTTCGCGAGCCTGAGCGGCTCGGGGTTGCGGATCAGCTCACCGAGGATGCCGTGGCCCTCGGGATACGGCCCGATCCTCGCGATCTGATCGTCGGTCACGCCCACCGTCAGGAATTCCGAGAGCCGCTTGCCGTCCGGTCCGATCACGCCCAGGGCCGCGTACTGGGCCTCCACCAGGACCGCCGCTGCCTCGACGATGCTCCGCAGCGCCTGCTCCAGGTCCAGCTCGCGGCCGACCGAGAGAACGGCCTCCAGCAGGCTGTGGACCCGGTTCTGCATCCCCCGTGCCGCGTCCAGGCGTGCCTGCAGTTCCTCCAGCAGTTCGTCCAGCTTCAGCTGTGGCAGTCGTACCCGACCGCTCTCCGAGCTTCCCACCGCTGCTTCCTCCAGGCCTCCCGCGCCGGGCCGACGGCCGGTCGTCCGTTGTCCCGTCACCGTATCGTGACGGGATTTCGGGAGGAAAGCGGGTCGGCTCCATCGGCCGGGCGACGGGAAACGCAGAGGCGCAGGCGGGTGAGCGGCCCGCGTACGGCCGGGGTCAGGTCTGCGGGAGTCGGGCGGCGACGTATTCGGTCAGGTCCAGGAGGCGGTTGGTGTAGCCCCACTCGTTGTCGTACCAGCCGAAGACCTTCACCAACTCGCCGTGGGCCTGGGTGAGGGGTGCGTCCAGGACGCAGGAAGCGGGGTCGCCGACGATGTCGCGGGAGACGATCGGGGCGTCGCAGACCCGCAGGACGCCCTTCAGCGGCCCGTCGGCGGCCTCACGGAAGGCGGTGTTGACCTCGTCCACCGTGACCGCGCGTCGGAGAACCACACTCAGGTCGGTCAGGGAACCGTCTTCGACGGGGACGCGTACGGCGATGCCGTCCAGAGTGCCGGCCAGTTCCGGCAGGACGAGGCCGACGGCGCGGGCGGCACCCGTGGAGGTGGGGATGATGTTGACGGCGGCGCTGCGGCCGCGCCGCAGGTCCTTGTGGGGGCCGTCCAGAACGACCTGATCGTTGGTGTAGCCGTGGATGGTGGTCATCAGGCCCTTCACGAGGCCGAAGCGGTCGTGCAGGACCTTCACCATCGGCGCCACGCAGTTGGTCGTGCAGGACGCGTTGGAAACCACGTGGTCCCGTTCCGGGTCGTACGTGCCCTCGTTGACGCCTGTCACGACGGTGGCGTCGACGTCCTTGCCGGGCACCGACAGCAGCACCTTGCGCGCCCCGGCCTTGAGGTGCAGGCCGGCCTGTTCGCGGGTGCGGAAGCGTCCGGTGGCCTCGATGACGATGTCGGCGCCGAGGTCCCCCCAGGCCAGTGCGGCCGGGTCGCGTTCGGCGGTGACGGCGATGCGCTTTCCGTCGACGGTGATCGAGGCGTCGTCGTGCTCGACCGTGCGGCCCAGTCGGCCGTAGGTCGAGTCGTACGACAGGAGGTGCGCCAGCGCGGCCGGAGAGGTGACGTCGTTGACGGCGACCACCTCGACCGGTGTTCCGGTGCCCTCCGCCCGTTCCAGCACGCAGCGCAGGTAGTTGCGTCCGATGCGGCCGAAGCCGTTGATGCCCACGCGCACGGTCATGTCCGTCGCCCTCCCGGTCGGTTCCTGTGGTGTGCGCAGCCAGCCTGTGACAGCGGCCCGGGCCGGGACATGGGCCGTACGGGGGTCGGTCCGGGGACGTTCGGCCCCACGGTTTCCCGGGCGGCTGTCAGTTCCCTTGCTGCCTGAGCCGGTCCTGGGCCTGGGTGGCGATGACGGCGGCCTGGATGCGGCGCTCGACGCCGAGTTTGGCGAGCAGACGGGAGATGTGGTTCTTCACCGTCTTCTCGGCGAGGTAGAGGCGCCGGCCGATCTGGCGGTTGGTCAGGCCCTCGCCGATCAGCGCCAGGATGTCCCGTTCCCGGTCCGTCAGGCCGGGCAGGCCGTCCGGCTGCGGCTCCGGCTGCTCGCCCGCACGCAGGCGGGCCATCAGCCTGGTGGTGGCGCTGGGGTCGAGCAGGGACTGGCCCGCGGCGACCGTGCGGACGGCCGAAACCAGGTCCGAGCCCTGGATCTGCTTCAGGACGTACCCGGATGCACCCGCCATGATCGAGTCCAGCAGGGCTTCCTCGTCGTCGAAGGAGGTCAGCATCAGGCAGGCCAGTTCCGGAAGGCTCGAACGCAACTCACGGCAGACCGTGACGCCGTCGCCGTCGGGCAGACGGACGTCGAGGACCGCGACCTGCGGGCGCAGCGCCGGAACACGGACCAGTGCCTGCTCGGCGGTCCCCGCCTCCCCGACCACCGTGATGTCCGGTTCGTCGTTCAGCACGTCGCGCACCCCGCGCCGTACGACCTCATGGTCGTCCATCAGGAAGACCCGGATCGGGTCACCGCCGGCCGGCGCGCTGTCCGCCATGTGTTGCTCCTGTTCTCGAACCTGTGCCGTCTGCCGCCCGATTGGGCCGGATGAGCAGCACAAGGCTGTCATCCGCCTCTGATCCTGCGCCCTGCCGGGCCGATGGGCCAGGGCCGATCGGCCCTGACTGTCCGGCAGCGGCATGACATGGCCACCGACGTGCCGCCGAGCGGGGCCGAGAAGACGCAGGGCCGACCGGCCCACGCCCCGAGGACGTACGGGACCTGCCGTCCGTACGAGGGCACGTAGGAACCTTTGAGCGTGACGGCTCAGACGTCTCCGGCACGTCCCGGGAGCACCCGAGTGCATCGACGGAGTACTCCGGGGCCAGGTCACAGCACGCATCGTCGTCGAGATGTGACCCGGCTCCGGCCCGGCACGCGGAAGGAAGGGCACACCGCCATGACGGACCACGTGTACGACTTCACCGAGGGCGGCCGGGAGATGGCCCATCTGCTCGGTGGCAAGGGTGCCAACCTCGCCGAGATGACCAGGCTGGGGCTGCCCGTACCGCCGGGGTTCACGATCACCACTGAGGCATGCCGAGCCTTCCTGGCCACCGGCACCGAGCCCGAGGGGCTGGCCCGCGAGGTCTCCGCGCACCTGAGCGTCCTGGAGCGGGCCGCGGGACGGCGACTCGGGCAGCCGGACGATCCGCTGCTTGTCTCGGTCCGCTCCGGAGCCCGCTTCTCCATGCCGGGCATGATGGAGACGATCCTCGACATCGGCCTGAACGACGAGTCCGTCCCGGGCCTCGCCAAGGTCTCCGGGAACGAGCGCTTCGCCTGGGACTCCTACCGTCGCCTCGTGCAGATGTTCGGCAGCACCGTGATGGGCGTCGACAGCGAACGCTTCGAGAGCGTATTGGTCCGGCTCAGGGAGGCCCGAGGAGCGGCCGACGACCTCCAGCTGGACGCGAACGACCTGGCCACGCTGGTCGAGGCGTACAAGGACCTCATCCACCAGGAGACCGGCGACTACTTCCCGCAGAGCCCGGCCGAGCAGTTGCAGCGGGCGATCCGGGCGGTCTTCGAGTCCTGGAACGGTGAACGTGCACGGCTCTACCGGCGACGCGAGGGCATCCGCGACGACCTCGGCACGGCTGTCAACGTGCAGAGGATGGTCTTCGGCAACCTCGGCCCGGACTCCGGCAGCGGCGTCGCCTTCACCCGTGACCCGGCCACCGGCCGCCGGGGGCTGTACGGCGACTACCTGCCCAACGCGCAGGGCGAGGACGTGGTCGCCGGCATCCGCAACACCGTCGGGCTGGACGAACTGAACCATGCGAACCCCGAGGCGTACGTCCAACTGCGCGACCACATGGGCCTGTTGGAGACCCACTATCGCGACCTGTGCGACATCGAGTTCACCGTCGAACGCGGCACGTTGTGGATGCTGCAGACCCGCGTCGGCAAGCGCACCGCCGAGGCCGCGTTCACCATCGCCGCCGAACTGACGGACGAGGAACTCATCACCCCCGACGAGGGGCTCGCCCGGGTGAGCGGGGACGGACTGGCACGGCTGATGTTCCCGCGCTTCGACACCGACGCGGTCGGCTCGGCACTCGCGCACGGCCTTCCGGCCTCACCCGGCGCCGCGGTGGGGGCCGCGGTCTTCGACTCGGCCGAGGCCGTGCGCCGTGCCACGGCCGGCGAGAAGGTGATCCTCGTACGGCAGGAGACCACCCCCGACGACCTCCCCGGCATGGTCGCCGCCCAGGCCGTGCTGACCAGCCGTGGTGGCAAGACCAGCCACGCGGCCGTGGTCGCCCGCGGGATGGGCAAGGTGTGTGTCTGCGGAGCGGAGGCGCTCGCCGTCGACACCCGGGCCCGCCGCTTCACCACGAACGGCACGACGGTCCAGGAGGGCACACTCATCTCCGTGGACGGCTCCGAAGGCGCCGTGTACCTCGGGGCCGCGCCCCTGGTGGACTCCTCGGTGATGCGGTACTTCGAGACCGGTGCACGGTCCGAGGGTCTGGTCGACGCGGTGGCCCGCGCTCTCGAACACGCCGACGGCACGCGGCGACTGGGCGTGCGGGCCAATGCCGACACACCCGAGGACGCGGCGCGTGCCCGCCGGTTCGGCGCCGAGGGCATCGGCCTGTGCCGCACCGAGCACATGTTCCTGGGCGACCGTCGCCGACTGGTCGAGGCCATGATCCTGGCCCGCTCGGACGCCGACCGCAGCCGCGCGCTGGAGGCCCTGCTCCCGCTCCAGCGGCAGGACTTCGTCGGCATCCTTGAGGCGATGGACGGCCTGCCGGTCACCATCCGCCTCCTGGATCCGCCGCTGCACGAGTTCCTGCCCGACCGCACCGAACTGGCCGTACGCATCGCGACCGCAGAAGCCCGCGGCAACCCGCCGGACGCGCACGACGCCGAACTCCTCGACGCGGTCAACCGCATGCACGAGGAGAACCCGATGCTCGGTCTGCGCGGGGTGCGGCTGGGCCTGGTGGCGCCGGGCCTGGTGGCCATGCAGGTACGGGCCGTCGCCGAGGCTGTCGTGGAGCGCAGGAGGGCCGGCGGCGAACCGCGGGCGGAGATCATGGTGCCGCTGATCGACACGGTCGAGGAACTACGACTCGTACGCCGGGAGGTCGAGCGGGTACTGGCCGAGGTCGCCGCGTCCTCCGGCATCCCCGTCGACTGCCCGGTCGGCACCATGATCGAACTGCCCCGGGCCGCCCTGACGGCGGACTCGATCGCGCGGGAAGCGGAGTTCTTCTCCTTCGGCACCAATGATCTCACCCAGACCACCTGGGGCTTCTCCCGCGACGACGTGGAGGCCGCGTTCTTCTCCGCCTACCTCGACAAGGGCATCTTCAAGGTCTCCCCGTTCGAGACGATCGACCGCGAGGGCGTGGGCCGCCTGGTCGAGATCGCCGTCGCCGAGGGGCGGCTTGCACGGCCCGACCTGAAGATCGGCGTCTGCGGCGAGCACGGCGGCGACCCCGCCTCGGTCCATTTCTTCCACTCGGCGGGCCTCGACTACGTCTCCTGCTCGCCGTTCCGCGTCCCGGTCGCCCGGCTCGAGGCGGGACGGGCCGCACTCGACGGGGCGGACGCCGGCGACACCCGGTGAGCAGCCGGCCCACCGAAGCAGCGGGGCAACCCGCCCGACTCAGCGAAGAGGTCCATCACATGACTCACACAGGCAACGGTGAACACGACACCGGCGGCGTGCTGGTGCGCGCGCGGAGCGGCGACGTGAGCGCGGAGATCCTCGCCTACGCACGGGACCGGATCCGGGCGGTCGCCGACCATCCGGGAATGCCGGCGCTCACCGGCGAGGTCAGGATCGACCGCGCGGCGGCGCACCGTGCCGAACAGCCATGGAGTGCCGTGGCCGAGGTCCGCGCGGGGCATGCCGTGGTGATCGTCCACGCGCGCGAGGCCACGGGCCGGGAACTGGCCGACCGGCTGCAGGACCGGCTGCGCGAGCAGTTGGAGCAGGCGGTCCGGGGCGGCACGGATCACAGGGCGGTCGCACCACCGTGGCGCGGCGGCGGAACGGCCCGGCGGCCCTGAGCCGCATCCCGGTCCCAGCACGAAGGAGTTGCCGTGAAGACGCGCACGGTCGGCGAGGTGATGACCGCTGAGGTCGTGCACGCTCGCCGCGAGACCTCGTTCAAGGACCTGGCACGCCTGCTGGACGAGCACCGGATCAGCGGACTGCCGGTCGTGGACCAGGACGACAAGGTCATCGGGGTGGTCTCGGAGACCGACCTCGTGCGACGGCAGGCGGCGGCCCCGTCCGAACCGGGCACGAAACGGCGGTTGCGAATCGGTCCCGTGCGCCGCGCCGCCCGCGCCACGGCCGCCGGGGCGCACGCCGATACGGCGGAGCAGTTGATGTCGACGCCGGCGATCACCGTGCATCCGGAACAGCGCGTCGCCGACGCCGCACGCCTGATGGAGCGCCATCACATCGAGCGCCTGCCGGTCGTGGACGAAGAGGACCGGCTCATCGGCATCGCCACCCGCCGTGACCTCCTGCGAGTCTTCCTGCGCACGGACGACGAGATCCGCCAGGACGTGATCGACGAGGTCCTGACCCGTTCCCTGTCCCTGCCGCCGCACACCGTGATCGTCGCGGTGACCGACGGGATGGTCACTCTGGAAGGCCGGCTGGAACGGCGCACCGACATTCCGCTGGTGATCCGGATGACTTGGCGCATCGACGGAGTCGTGGGCGTGGTCAACAGCCTCACCTTCCGCGTCGACGACACACGACCGCCCGAGAGGCACCCCTCACGCAGGATCGAGCACTACTGGCTGCCGGAGCGCTGAACCCGGCACCCGTGTACTCCTCGGGCGCTTACCACCCAACTCAACGACGGAGAGACGTACTCACCATGACCGGACAGGACGACCGGGCCCGATCCACCGCCCTCGACACGGGGCCGTCCGAGGCCGCCATCGCCGTGGACCGGCTGGTCACCCAGGGGTTGAAGGCCCTGGCCGACTACGAGTCGCTGGACCAGCAGCAGATCGACCACATCGTCAACAAGGCATCGGTGGCCGCGCTGGACCGGCACACCGAGCTCGCCCTGCTCGCCGTGGAGGAGACCGGACGGGGACTGTTCGAGGACAAGGCCGCCAAGAACATGTTCGCGTGCGAGCACGTCACGCACAGCATGGGCAGGATGAAGACCGTCGGCGTGGTCGCCCGCGACGGCATCGAGGGCATCGTCGAGATCGCCGAGCCCGTCGGCGTGGTGTGCGCGATCACCCCGGTCACCAACCCGACCTCCACGACGATCTTCAAAGCGCTGATGGCCCTGAAGACCCGCAACCCGGTCGTCTTCGCCTTCCACCCCTCCGCCCAGCGATGCAGCGCGGAGGCGGCCCGTATCGTGCGCGACGCGGCCGTGGCGGCCGGCGCACCCGAGCACTGCGTGCAGTGGATCGAGAGTCCCTCCGTGGAGGCCACCCGCACTTTGATGCACCACCCCGGCGTCTCGCTGATCCTCGCCACCGGCGGCAACGCCATGGTCAAGGCCGCCTACTCGGCCGGCAAGCCCGCGCTCGGCGTCGGTGCCGGCAATGTCCCCGCGTATGTGCACAGGAGCGCCGACCTGCGCCGTGCCATCAACGACCTGGTGCTGTCCAAGTCGTTCGACAACGGCATGATCTGCGCTTCCGAGCAGGCCGTCATCCTGGACGTCGAGATCTACGACGCGGCCCTCTCCGAGTTCCGCACCCTGCACGCCCACCTGGCCACCCCGCAGGAGAAGTCGAAGCTGGAGGCGTTCCTCTTCCCCTTGGGCGCCTCGAACGAGGGATGTGAGCCCAAGGTCAACGCGGCGGCCGTCGGTCGGAGCCCGGCGTGGATCGCCGAACAGGCCGGTTTCAGGGTTCCGGCCGACACGTCGGTCATCCTCGTCGAGGCCACCCGGGTCGGCCCGGACGAGCCGCTCACCCGCGAGAAGCTGTGCCCGGTCCTCGCCGTGCTCCGGGCCCGCTCCGAGCAGGAGGGGTTCGACCTGGCCGCCGACATGGTCGACTTCCACGGCCAGGGCCACAGCTCCGTCATCCACGCCGGGGACCGGGCGCTCGCCGAGGCGTACGGACAGCGCATGAAGACGGTGCGTGTCATCGTCAACGCCCCGTCCTCCCAGGGCGCCATCGGCGGCATCTACAACGGCCTGCTGCCTTCGCTCACCCTGGGCTGCGGATCCTGGGGCAGCACCTCGGTCTCCAACAACGTCTCGGCCGCCAACCTGCTGAACATCAAGCGGATCGGCACCCGCCAGAACAACCTTCAGTGGTTCAAGGTCCCGCCGAAGATCTACTTCGAGCCGCAGGCGATCCGGTATCTGCAGTCCATGCCCGACGTCCACCGCGTCACCGTCGTCACCGACGCCGTCATGACCCGCCTCGGCTTCGTCGACCGCGTCAGCAGGGTCCTCCAGCGCCGCCCGGAACCGGTGACCCTGCAGATCATCGACAACGTCCTGCCCGAGCCGAGCATCGATTCCGTCCAGCACGGCGCAGACCTGATGCGTGAGTTCCGGCCCGACACCATCATCGCGCTGGGCGGCGGGTCGCCGATGGACGCGGCCAAGGTGATGTGGCTGCTGTACGAGCAGCCGGACATCGACTTCGCCGACATGCGGCAGAAGTTCTCCGACATACGCAAGCGGGCCTTCCGCTTCCCTCAGCTCGGTTCTCACGCCCGTCTCGTGTGCATCCCCACCACCTCGGGAACCGGCGCCGAGGTCACCCCGTTCGCCGTCATATCCGACCCGGCGACCGGCAGGAAGTACCCTCTGGCGGACTACGCGCTCACCCCCAGTGTGGCCATCGTCGACCCGCTGCTCACCGCCGACCTGCCGCCGGCCCTGGCCGCCGACAGCGGCTTCGACGCCCTCACCCACGCCATCGAGGCGTACGTGTCCGTCTATGCGAACGATTTCACCGACGGGCCCGCCCTGCACGCCATCCGGCTCGTCTTCGACAACCTCCCAGCGGCCGTGAACGACCGGGCGCAGAGCTCCGTGGCGCGCGAGAAGATGCACAACGCGGGCACCATCGCCGGCATGGCCTTCGGCAACGCCTTCCTCGGCATCGTCCACGCCATGTCCCACACCCTGGGAGCCGCCTTCCACCTCGCGCACGGACGCACCAACGCGGTCCTGCTCCCCCACGTCATCCGCTACAACGGCACCATTCCGACAAAGCTCACCGGCTGGCCCAGGTACGAGCACTACCGCGCTCCCGAGCGCTTCCAGGACATCGCCCGCAGCCTCGGCCTGCCCGCAGCCACCCCTGCGCAGGGCGTCGAGTCCCTCGCCGTCGCGGTGGAACGGCTCCGCGACGCGGTCGGCATCGAGCCGTCCTTCCAGGCCCTCGGCGTGGACGAGCGGACGTTCCTCGACGCTCTTCCCCGGCAGGCCCTGTCCGCCTACGAGGACCAGTGCGCCCCGGCCAACCCACGGATGCCGATGCTCGACGACATGCAGCAGCTCATGCGGGCGGCGTACTACACAGGGGCGGACCCGTCCGGCGGCGAAGCACCGGAGAGCTGAGCGCAGGAGCGGATTGGGCCGATCAGGACAGCAGAAGGGGCCGAACGGCCCTGGCACGACACGATCAGCCGCCGTTCGATGGAGTCCAGTGCATCCCGCACGCTCCCCGGTCGACAGCACCCGACGACCAACCACCGATCCGTACGGAACACACCATGGCAACCACCGACGGCCAGGCGATCGAGGCCGGCCCGCGCCACAGCGTCGAGCTCGACGCCGCGGAGGCGATGCGCCTGCTCGGCAGCGTGTCCGTGGGCAGGATCGTGTTCACCCGGCACGCCCTGCCGACGATCCGGCCGGTCAACCACGTCCTGGTCGACGGTGACATCGTGATCCGCACCCATGAGGGAGCGTCCCTGACCGCGCACACGCGCCGAGCCGGCGGCGAAGGGGTCGTCGTCGCCTACGAGGCCGACGCGATCGACCCGGACACCCATGTCGGATGGAGCGTCGTGGCCACTGGCTACGCCCGTCTGGTCACCGACCCGGAGGAACTGGCCCGCTATCAGTCGCTGCTGCGTCCCTGGGTGCAGCACACGATGGACTATGCGGTCCGTATCCGTCCGGACCTGCTCTCGGGCATCCGTCTCACCCCCGCGACGGAGGGTCCGACGGTCCCTGAGGAGGACCCCACCCGGCCCTCGTGACAGTCGCCGGCGGCGCACAGACTGACCTTGAAGACCCTCGCAGGCCAAGGAGCTGATAGCCCATGACGGCCCTGCTGCAAGTCCCCGACCGCCCCGTCCGGCTGAACGCGGTGCTCGACGCCCCGCTGTCCCGGTGGCTGTGGCTGGTGAAGTGGATCCTGGTCATCCCGCACTTCGTGGTGCTGTTCTTCCTCTGGATCGCCTTCGTCGTGGTCAGCGTGATCGCGTTCTTCTCGATCCTGTTCACCGAGCGCTACCCACGCCCGCTGTTCGACTTCAATCTGGGTGTGCTGCGCTGGAGCTGGCGGGTCGCCTACTACTCGTACAGCGCGCTGGGCACCGACCGCTATCCGCCGTTCAGCCTGGGTGAGGAGCCCGGGTACCCGACACGGCTGGACGTCACCTACCCCGAGCACCTGTCCCGCGGCCTGGTGCTGGTGAAGTGGTGGCTCCTCGCCGTCCCCCACTACATCGTGATCGGCTTCTTCCTGGGCGGCGTCCACCTCGGCTGGTGGACGGGCGGTCTCGTCGCCGTCCTGACGGTGATCGCCGCCGTGATCATGGCGTTCACGGAGAAGTACCCGAGGGATCTGTTCGCCCTCGTCCTCGGTCTCGACCGCTGGTGTGTGCGAGTGGTGGCGTACGCCGCCCTGATGACGGACGCCTACCCGCCGTTCCGTCTCGACATGGGAGGCCTGGAACCCACCGGCCGGGAGGAGCCGTAGATGACCACGTTCCTGGTGGCGACGTTTCTTGTGCTGCACGGCCTGCTGCACCCCGGTGTGTGGACGGCGCCCGTGCAGCCCGACAGGCCGGGCCCCTTCGACCCCGGCCACTCGTGGGTCCTGTCCTCGGCCCATGTCGCTGCCGCCCCGGCGAGGGCCACGGCGCTGGCCCTCGCCTGGTACACCGCGCTGCTGTACGCCGTGGCCGGCGCCGGGGCGGTGGCGGGCGCCGGCTGGTGGCCCACCGCGGCGATCGTCGCGGCCGCGAGCGGGCTCGCCCTCAAAGCCGTCTGGTTCGACCCGTGGCTCACGGTCGGGATTCTGCTGGACATGGGTGTCATCGTCGCCGTGGCCACGTCATGGCCGCCTTCCCTCTACTGAGGGCCACAGGCGGGGTCGAGGGCACCGGGGTGGCCGTAGTGGTACGGCGGCGGACTCCAGCCGTGGACCACGCGCAGGTCCGCGGCTCGCCGGGCCGCGGCGTCCAGGCCGGTGCCCGTGATCGGGGCGGGACCGACACCGAGGAGGCCGAGCATGAACAGCCAGTCGTCCGCGGCCGCCCGTCCGGGTGCGCGGAGCGTCCCGGTCAGGGTGCTCAGAGCGCCCTGAGCCCGCGCTCCCGGAACTGTTCGCGCACCCGCTCGGTGAGGCCGGGATCCGGCACAGGGGTGTCGCGAAGCGGGAACGGGATCCCGAGGGCTTCGTACTTGTGGGCGCCGAGTCTGTGGAAGGGCAGGACGTCCACGCGGTCGACGTTTCCGAGCCCCGCCACAAAGCCGGCCAGGCCGGCCACGGCCTCCGGGTCGTCGGTCCAGCCCGGAACGAGGACGTAACGAATCCACACGGGAACGCCGAGGCGGTCGAGGCGGGTGGCGAAGCTGAGCGTGGGGGCGAGTTCGCCGCCGGTCAGCCTCCTGTACGTGCCGATGTCGAAGGACTTGATGTCCAGCAGCACCAGGTCGGTGTCGGCGAGGAGTTCGTCGGTCGCGCGGGCGCCGAGGAAACCGGAGGTGTCGAGGGCCGTGTGCAGTCCGCTCTGTCTGCACCGGCGCAGGATCTCGCCGGTGAAGGCGGGCTGGAGCAGCGGTTCCCCGCCCGTGAGTGTCACCCCTCCCCCGGCGGTCGTGACGAAGGACCGGTACTTGTCGATCTCCGCCAGCACCTCGTCGACCGTTGCCTCCTTGCCGTCCCGCATGTGCCAGGTGTCGGGGTTGGCGCAGTACAGGCAGCGCAGCGGGCAGCCGCTGACGAAGAGGGCGAACCGGGTTCCGGGACCGTCCACGCCGGTGGACAGGTCCCAGGAGTGGATCCGGCCGGTGGCATTCATCGGGACTCGTGGAAGGTGCGGCTGACCACGTCGAGTTGCTGCTCGCGCGTCAGACGGACGAAGTTGACGGCGTACCCGGACACCCGGACCGTCAGCTCCGGGTACTTCTCCGGGTGTTCCATGGCGTCTTCGAGCGTCGCCCGGTTCAGGACGTTCACGTTCATGTGGAAGCCGTCGGAGGCCGTGTACGCGTCGAGGATGCCGACCAGGTGGTCCGGGCGCTCGGCCGGATCATGACCCAGCCCTTCGGGGGTGATCGTCGTGGTCAGGGAGATTCCGTCACGGGCCTGCTCGTAGGGAAGCTTGGCCACCGAGAGCGCCGAGGCGGCCACCCCGTGCCGGTCACGGCCGTTCATCGGGTTGGCGCCGGGGGCGAAGGGCTGTCCGGCGCGGCGGCCGTCGGGGGTGTTCCCGGTGTGCTTGCCGTACACGACGTTGGAGGTGATCGTCAGCACCGACTGGGTGTGTTCGGCGTCCCGGTACGTGGGGTGCCGGCGCACCTTCGCCATGAACGACTCCACCAGGTCGGCCGCGATGGCGTCGGCCCGGTCGTCGTTGTTGCCGTACGCCGGGTACTCGCCCTCGATCTCGTAGTCGACAGCCAGGCCGGTCGCGTCCCGGATGACCTTCACACGGGCGTGCCTGACGGCTGAGAGGCTGTCCGCCGCCACCGAGAGGCCGGCGATGCCGCATGCCATGAAGCGGTGCACCGGGTGGTCGTGGAGGGCCATCTCGATGCGCTCGTAGGCGTACTTGTCGTGCATGTAGTGGATGACGTTCAGCGCGTTGACGTACGTGGCGGCCAGCCAGTCCAGCATGTGGTCGTACGCCGCCCGCAGCTGCTCGTAGTCCAGGTACTCACGGGTCAGCGCGGGTGCCTCGGGCGCGATCTGCTCGCCGGTCATCTCGTCCCGGCCGCCGTTGATCGCGTACAGCAGCGCTTTGGCCAGATTGACGCGCGCTCCGAAGAACTGCATCTGCTTGCCCACTGCCATCGCCGAGACGCAGCAGGCGATCGCGGTGTCGTCGCCGGTGCGCGGGCGCATCAGCTCGTCGGACTCGTACTGGATGGCGCTGGTGTCGATGGAGACCTGCGCGCAGAACCGCTTGAAGCCCTCCGGCAGCCGCGGCGACCACAGGACCGTCAGGTTGGGCTCGGGGGCCGGGCCGAGGTTGTAGAGGGTCTGCAGGAAACGGAAGGAGGTGCGGGTGACCAGCGGGCGGCCGTCCGCGCCGATGCCGCCGATGGACTCCGTCACCCAGGTCGGGTCGCCGGAGAAGAGCGCGTCGTACTCGGGAGTGCGCAGGAACCGTACGATGCGCAGCTTGATGACGAAGTCGTCGACGAGCTCCTGGGCGCGGACCTCGTCAAGGACGCCTTCGTCCAGGTCACGCTGGAGGTACACGTCCAGGAACGTGGACGTGCGGCCCAGGGACATCGCGGCGCCGTTCTGCTCCTTCACCGCGGCCAGGAAGCCGAGGTAGAGCCATTGCACGGCCTCGTGGGCCGTGGCGGCGGGGCGGGTGACGTCGCAGCCGTAGGAGGCGGCCATCTCGGCGAGCTCCCCGAGGGCGCGGAGCTGCTCGGCCAGCTCTTCGCGGTCACGGATGACGTCCGCCGAGGAGGGCTGTGCGTCCAGGCGGGCCTTCTCGGCGCGCTTGGCCGCGGTCAGCCGGTCGGTGCCGTACAGCGCGACGCGCCGGTAGTCCCCGATGATCCGGCCCCGGCCGTAGGCGTCCGGCAGCCCGGTGATGATGCCGGCCTTGCGTGCGGCACGCATCTGGGGGGTGTAGGCGTCGAAGACACCGTCGTTGTGGGTCTTGCGACAGCTGCCGAAGACGCGCGTGACGAAGGGGTCGGGCTCGTAGCCGTACGCGTTCAGGCCGTTCTCGACCATCCGCAGGCCGCCGTTCGGCATGATCGCCCGCCTCAGCGGTGCGTCGGTCTGCAGGCCGACGATCAGTTCGCGGTCCCGGTCGATGTAACCGGGCAGATGCGAGGTGATCGTCGACGGGGTGGCGGCGTCCACGTCCAGGATGCCGCGCCGCCGCTCCTCGGGGAACAGGGCGCTGACCTTGTCCCACACGGTCCGGGTACGTTCGGTCGGTCCGGTCAGGAAGCCGGGGTCGCCTTCGTAGGGTGTGTAGTTGGCCTGGATGAAGTCGCGTACGTCGATCGCGTCGCGCCAGCGTTGACCCGTGAAACCGCGCCAGGCGGACACGGATGCCTCTGTCTCCACCATGCCTTGTCGGGCCGCCGTCGTCATCAGTGCCTCCGCATGCGCCGTACGACGCGTCCGCGTTTTCGCCCGGACGCCTTCCCTTTCGATGTTCGTCCCGCAAGCCGGCCGGGGGCAGGGCCGTAGGGAGCCCGACGGTGCCCCGTACGGCCCGGGCGCAGGGCCCGATGGTCCCTGCCGCCGCGGCCCGACCGGGCGTTGGGCAGGTCCTCGGGGCGCGCTCGCCCCAGGTACGTGGCCTTTGCCTTCGCCCCCAGCCCCTGCCCCTGCCCCTGCTCCTGCTCCTGCTCCTGCTCCTGCCCCACGTGATCGGATCGATCGGCAAGGACGGTCACAGCGGCACGGGCACCGGCTGCAGCAGCCACGTGCCGCGTCGAGTGATCACGCGATCTCCAGGACGTCTTGGACGGAGCGGCGAGGGGTGGCAGGCCCCTGTGGGCCGTAGCCCAGCCGCAGCACCATCTGGACGTGGCCCATGCCGCTGAGGGGATCGCGTGTCAGCTCGCGCAGGTCGGAACTCTCCAGCGCGTGGGAACTCAGGGACGTGGCCAGGTCGGCCAGAGTCGCTTCGAGCAGGACACGTTGCAGGGCCTGGCCCGCGCGCAGCCAGTCGGCCGGCCGGTCTCCACGTGTCCCCAGCAGCGCCAGGTGGGGCGTGTGTTCGAAGGCGGTGGTAACAGGGTCGGCCACCTGCCTTCGTCCGGCGAAGTCGCGCCAAGCCGCTCTGCCCTCGCTCGGACGCGGCCCGAAGGCGTACTCGGGAACACCGTCCACAGCGGTCTCCGCCTCGGTTCCGAGGCGGGTCCAGCGTTCCAACTCCTCGCGGTTCGAAGGGTCCAGGCCGTCGCGGCTCTCCGCGTCACGCACCAGCTTCAGCATGAAGTCGGCGTGCCAGGGGTCGGTGAACAGCAGCTGCGCCCCCTCGCCCGCGGCCGCCTCGCGCAGCAGCTGCCGTATTGGCTCAGGCAGGTCCTTGTCGGAGAAGGGGTTGCGGCTGGTGTGCCGGCGCCCGACCGCCGGATGCAGCCGGACCAGGTCGCTCACCGGCGCCGTGCGGGCGGGCCCTGCCTGCAGACCGACGACAGCCAGAAGCAGCGGATCCGCGGGGTCGGGCAGCACCCGGACCTCGGCGGCGAATCCCGCGTGTGCGGCGGCCACACGAAGGTTGAACAGCGCCGCTCCGCAGCCGATGTGCAGGGCACGGTGGCGGGGGTCCGCCCGGGGCATGGCACGCGCGAGATCGGCCCGCAGGTGCAACTGGTGCTCGCCGGCGAGAAAGCGGAACGACCAGGGCTGCGCGTTGTGCATGGAGGGGGCACGAACCGCGTAACCGACCAGGTCGGTCACATCCTGGGGACCCGGTGGTTCGGACTGTCGCTCGGACATCACAGCCTCCTCCAGCGCCGACGGCCCGTGCACTCCTGTCACTGACCACGGTGCACCACGGCAGGGCCCGGCGTCACCCCGGCCGACGGCCGGACACGGCCCGATCGGGCCGGCATCGGTTTCGCCTTCCTGGTGGCGGTGCCGGTGGTGGTGGTCGGCCGGGCATCGTGGTGGCCCGCTGCTGCTGCGTGACGCTCCCGGCAGGCGGCCGGGTGTCGGACCAGGTCAGCCCCATGTGCGTGCTCGGCGGGTCCCAGACCGTCGTGCTCACCGGCGCTGTCGTGCGGTGGCTCACCCCGTCGGCGGCGGCCCCGATCGGCACCGCCGCCTCCCTTTCACCGGGCTCCGCCTTTCCCCGGGGTCCGCGCCCGGCGCGGGCAGCGGCGCGATCTTCGCCCTGATGGCGCCGCTCGCTCCGTCGGACGATCGAACCGGGCTCGGATCCGGCCGCGAGATCCACTTCGTGGACGGTGCGCCCGCCAGGCGTTCACGCCCGGTGACCGGCTCCGGTTCCCTGCGCACGAAGACCTCCACGGCCGAGTCGCCCGGAGCGCGTCTCCCGTCCGGGCGAGCCGCTCTCTCCGTGCTGCTCGACCAAGCGTGCCGGGCTGAACGGGCCGGTTCGCGCAGTCGGGCCCGACCGGCCCATGCGGGACGGGACGGCGTGGCGGACCGTGGAGAGTGAGGAACTACGTCGAAGGAGGCGGGACACATGCGGCATCGCACCGTAGGAGAGCTGATGACGACGGACGTCGTGAACGTGCGCCAGGACGCGGCCTTCGCGGACATCGCCAAGCTGCTCGCGGAGCACGGGATCACCGCGGTTCCGGTGGTTGACGACGCAGACCGGCCGGTAGGCGTGGTCTCGGAGGCCGATCTGCTCCGCAAAGAGGCGGCTCGGCTCGACGCCGATTGGCTGCTGCCCACGCTGCACCCGCAGCCCGCCGACCGGGACAAAGCGGAGGCGACCACGGCGGAAGGACTGATGACCAGTCCGGCCGTCACCGCTCGCCCGGAATGGACGGTCGTCGAGGCGGCCCGCGCCATGGAGCGGGGCGGAGTCAAGCGGCTGCCTGTGGTGGACGACGCGGGCCGGTTGATCGGCGTGATCAGCCGTGCCGACCTGCTGCGGGTGTTCCTGCGTGGGGACCGTGCCGTCCGCGAGGAGATCACCGGAGACGTACTGATACGGACGCTGGGGATCGCGCCCGACGCCGTGACCGCGCACGTCGTCGACAGCCGGGTCACGCTGCGCGGCATCGTGGAGCGAAGGAGCATGATCCCCGTGGCCGTGAGGCTGTGCCGCAGCGTCGACGGGGTGGTGGAGGTGACCGAGGACTTGGAATACCGGGTCGACGACGTCGGCGACCACGCTCCGGACACCGATCTTTCACGTCGTGACCGCCTGGCGCCGTGAACGACGACTGTCCCTGTGGGACCAGTTCGCCCCTTGGCACCTCGAGCTGTGCTCGGCGCGCCGGCCGCCCTACCGTTCCCGCACCCCGGAGTCGAACACTCGTTCCACAGTCCGGCGAGGAGTCGCAGGCCCTTCCGGTCCGTACCCCAGCCTGATCAGCATCTGGCCATGCCCGGCGAAACCCGCGGTGCCGCCCAACGTCCGCCGCAGGTCCGGCCACTCCACCGCCTGGTGCAGCAGCGAGGTGCGTACGCCATGCACCGTCGCGAGGAGCAGGACGTGCTCCAGAGCCTGCCCTGCCCGCAGCCAGTCGGCCCGGCGGTCGTGCTGGGTGCTGAGCACCGCGACGACCGGCTCGGCCTCGAACGGCTGGGAGACGAGCCGTTCGGGACGGCGCTCTGCGGTGAAGTCCCGCAGTGGGACTCGTTCGTGGGCGTCCTGCGGCCCGAGCGCACTCTCCGGCAGCCCGACGTCGACCTGTCCGTCGGCGTCGTGACGGATCCACCGGCGGCTCTCGTCACGCCGATCGGGGTCGTTCCGGTTGCGCCGCTCGGCCTCGGCGGTCAGCCGCAGCAGCCGCAGCACGTCCTCCGGCGCGGGGAAGGTGAGCCGGGCTCCCTCCAGGTGGGCGGCCTCGGACAGTTCGGAGCGCACCTGCGAAGGCAGCGGCCTCCCGGAGAAGGGGAACCGACTGCTGTGCCGGTGCCGGATCGCGGGGTACAGGTCGGTGCGGTAGGCGCAGGCCGTGCGGGCCGTGGGGGCGGTCAGCCGGACGGTGGCGAGCAGTTCGGGGTCCTCCGGTGCCGGCAGCAGGCGGGTGACGGGAGTCCAGCCGAAATGGGTAACCGCGACACGGAGGTTGAGCACGGCCGCACCTACCGACAGGTGCAGGGCACGACCCGCGGGATCCACGTGGCGCAGGCCTCGCTCGGGAGCCGCACGGACCTGGAGCGTGACGGTCTCGGGGTCCAGGCGGTACCGCCACGGCTGCGTGTTGAAGATCGAGGGCGCGGCGATCGCGGCCGAGATGCAGCCTTCCAGGACGGAGGCGTCGAGCGTCGTCGGCTCCATGATGTTCTCCTCCCCCGCTTGACTCGCAACGGGTGATGCCGTCCTTCGATGTTGAGCCACCGAGAGCACCTCGGAGAGGGGCCGATGGTCCCCAGCCGGGTGCCGGACGGACCTGAGGGGGCCGCCCGCCGGCTCGTGGCACGTCCCGTGCCGCGGCCGAGGCCGAACGGCCCCCTGCACGCGAGAGAACGGCCCCGAACGACCCCACGACGTCTCCTGTTCGGCCCCTGCCGCGGCGCAGTTCCCGGTGTCACCTTCCTGTCCCGTCTACGGGGCCGGACGGTGAGGTGGCGGCTCGACCAACGGCGATACGAGCAGTGGGGCAGGGAGTGGGAGCAGACCGGACCGCAGTGGCGCCGCAAGACCACATGATCCGTCGGAAGGGAACAGGGGACCGGGGGCGGTCGGCACGTTCCCGGGCGGCCCTGCCTCGCCGGTACCGCCTCAGTGTCCGCCCACCGCTCCTCGTCCCGCACGGAGCCATCCCGGCCTGACTCACCACCACCCCTCCCTCGCGGCCGTGTACCGACGACGCGGCGGTCAGCTTCCGACCACGCCGTGGGACTGCTTCCCGGCGCGCGACGGCACCCCCGGCCACTCACGCGTGGGGGACGACAGCCACAGGGCAGCCGACGTGATGGATGGCGGCGTGGGTGACTGGTCCGGTGTGGGGGCCCGTGGGGCGGTCCGTCATGCGGCGGCCGACCACGAGGAGGCTCGCCCCGGTGGCGGCGCGGACCAGGACGGACTGAGCGCGCCCCTCGGTCACGGTCTCGGCGACTTCGACCTCGGGGTACTTGTCCCGCCAGCCCTTCAGGACGGCGGTGAGGAAGCCGAGCCATTCCTCGGCCTGTTCCGGGCCGTTCACCAGTCCGATGTCGCCGGGGCCGAGCCCCAGCGGGGACGGTGTCTGCCAGGCGTGCACGACATGCAGGCGCGCTTCCCGCACTCGCGCCGCCTCGAAGGCGAACTCGATCACCTCGTCGCAGGGGTCGCCGAGGTCGATGCCCAGGACGACGTCCCGGTAGCCGGTACCGGTGGACGGGCCGCCGTCGCCGGCCGGCAGGTGTTCGTCCGACGCTTCTTCCCCTGCCCGGACGAGGACGACCGGCGTGGTGGTGCGTGCCACCACTCCCAGGGCGACCGAACCGACCAGGAACCCGGTGAAGCCGCTCAGCCCCCGAGAGCCGAGGACGAGCAGGTCGGCAGCGTCGGCGGCCTGGAGGAGCGCGGTGGTCGCCGGTCCGTCGATCTGCTCGTCGTCGAGTTTGACTCCCGGGCACGTACGCCGGATGCGGTCCTCGGCCTGGCGCAGAGCGCGCCGGGCCAGATACCGCTGAGCTGCCGTCGCCGGTTCGCCGGCCCCCTGGCGGGGGTGCCGGTTCCAGGCATGTACCAGACGCAGTGGCCGGTTCCGGCGCACCGCCTCGCGCGCTGCCCACTCGGCGGCGGCGAGACTCTCGGCGGATCCGTCGACTCCGGCGATGACGGGCGCAAGCATGGTGCTCACCTCCTGTGGTCGGTCTGTTCCTGATGCCACCGTCCCGCCGTGCCCTGACGACTGCCAGGGGCCGCCAGGACCGCGAACCGGCCCGTTCGACCCCGTGCGCGCAGGGCCATGCCGTGGCGGGCGCGCCGACCGGCCGACGCCGGTGATGATCTCTCGTTCCCTGATGCGCCGACTTCCGCCCTGCCGTCCCGAAGCGGTGGCGTCCCGGTTGGCCGCCGGACTCACCGACCGGCCTCCGGCTTCGCGGGCCCGCGGCCCGCATCTCACCGGGGCCCCGGTGGCGGTCCTGTCTCACCGGGGCTCCGGTGGCGGTCCTGCGCACGGTGGCGGAGGATGCGGAACTGCTGGTGCTCGGTCTGCGCGGCGAGGGCAGTCACCCCCGGATTCCCGTGGGATAGACCGCCGACGCCCTGGTCCGGGCGGGCGAGCGGCCCGTGCTGCTCGTCCCCGGCGCCCTGGCCGGCGAAGGATCGCCCGACCGGTGCGACGGCGTGGCCCTCGGCCTCGACGCCCGCGGCCCGGCGGGGGGCACGGTCACCCTCGCCTTCGAGACGGCGCGGCTGCGTGGCGCACGGCCCCACGCCGTACCCGCCCGGAGGCTGCCGGTCCGGGCGGCGGAGCGGCCCTTCCCCTCCTCGGAGAGGATCGCGCGATCTGGGAGGACGACGAGGTGCAGCATCTGTCGGACGCGTTGCGGCCGTGGCGCGGCACGTATCCGGAGGTCCATGCCATGGAGGACGCCGTCCTGCTCTCCCCGGAGGTGGCGCTCGCCCACGCCTCCGGGAACTGCGGTCTCGTGGTGGTCGGCCGACGGTACGGCGGCCGGGGATGTTCGGCCCCGCGGGCGGGGCCCTTCGGCCCATGCGGCGCACAGCGGCCACGGCCCACGGTGAAGTCATGAGGACCCGCGGTCGGATCACCGTCATCGGCGTCGGGAACGAGTTCCGGCGCGACGACGGGGTGGGCTGGGCCGTGCTCGCCCGTCTGCGCGAGCGGGCCGAGACCCGGCCGTTGCCGCCGGACACCGAACTCGCGACCTGCGACGGCGAACCCGGTCGGCTGATCGACCTGTGGCAAGGTGCTCGGCTCGCGGTGGTCGTCGACGCGGCCCACGCGCACCCGGGCGCCCCGGGCCGCGTGCACCGCCTGGCACTCGACGCCGGGGTCCTGGCGCAGCCTTCGTCCACGAGCTCTCACGGTCTGGGCCTGGGGGAGGCCGTCGAACTGGCGAGGGTGCTGGGGCTGCTGCCCGAGCGGTTGCTCGTGTACGCGGTCGAGGGCGCCGAGAGCGAGCTGGGCACCGGTCTGTCCCCCGCCGTCGCGGGGGCGGTGGAGCCCCTCGTGGAGGCCGTCGAGAAGGAGATCGCACGCCACGCGGACAGCGCAGCCGGGGGATCGTCATGACCGCGCGGCGCTTCCACGTCGAAGGCATCGTGCAAGGCGTCGGCTTCCGGCCCTTCGTCTACCGCACGGCGGCCGAGTTCGGCCTGGACGGCTGGGTGGCCAACGTCGACGGGCATGTGGAGGGCGAGGTCGTCGGGCCGACGCACGCGATCGAGGAGTTCGCCGCCCGGCTGCGCACCGGCGCCCCGTCCCTCGCCAAGGTGCGCCGCGTCCGGCTGACCGGTGTCGAGCGGCAGTCGCCCCGCGCCGCCGGCTTCCACGTACTGCACAGTGCCCTCGGTGGACCGGACGCGGCATCCCGCGAGATCCCGCCGGACGCCGCGATCTGCGACGCCTGCCTGAGCGAACTGCGCGACCCGCTCGACCGCCGCTACCGGTACCCGTTCATCAACTGCACCGACTGCGGTCCGCGCGCCACGATCATCGAGAACCTGCCGTACGACCGGGTCCGCACGACCATGCGCCGGTTCCCGCTGTGCGCCGCCTGCGCGGCCGAGTACGCCGACCCCGACGACCGGCGCTTCCACGCCGAACCGGTCGCCTGCCCCGTGTGCGGGCCCCGGTTGGTCTGGGCGGAGATGCGCGGTGAGCGGGCGCTGCGGGCCGCGGTGCGGACCATCGGCACGGGTGGAATCGTCGCGCTGAAAGGGCTGGGGGGCTATCAGCTCGTGTGCGACGCGGGCGACGCGGCGGCCGTGGCGGAGCTGCGGCGCCGCAAGCGCCGTCCGGCGAAGCCGTTCGCGGTGATGGTGCGCGATGTCGGGGCGGCCGCGCGGCTGACGCGGATCGGCGCGGGCGAACGCCGGGCACTGGCTTCTCCGGAGCGGCCCGTCGTGCTGCTCGGTCGGCGCCGGTGGCACGGTCGAACGGCTCCCCTCGCTCCCGAAGTCCACCCCGGCCTCACCCGGGTCGGCCTCTTTCTGCCCACCACCGGTCTGCACGCCCTCCTCCTCGACGAGCTCGCCCGGCCGCTCGTGGTCACCAGCGGCAACCTCAGCGACCAGCCGATCGCCGTCGACGACGAGGAGGCGCGCGGCACTCTCGCCACCGTGGCGGACGGCTTCCTCACCCACGACCGGCCCATCCGGTCCCGGTACGACGACTCCGTGGTGCAGTTCACCGGACGGACGCGGATCACCGTACGCCGGGCGCGCGGCCTCGCTCCCGCCCCGCTGCCGCTGGCGGTACGGCAGCCTGTCGCGGGGGCCGGAGCCCAGCTGAAGCACACGTTCACCCTGGCCGCCGACGGCCGGGCCCACGTCGGGCCGCACACCGGGGACCTGGCCGACCAGCCGACGTACGAGGCGTTCACGGCGTCGTACGCACACCTCAAGGCACTCACGGGCATCGAGCCGGAGGTCGTGGCCCATGACCTCCACCCCGGCTATCTCTCCACCCGATGGGCCGAGGCGCAGCCGCTGCGCCGTATCCCGGTGCAGCACCACCACGCGCACGTCGCTGCCTGCGCGGCCGAGCACGGGGTGCGGGGCCGGTTCCTCGGGGTCGCCTACGACGGGCTGGGACTGGGCGACGACGGCACGCTGTGGGGAGGCGAGGTCCTGGTCGCCGATCTGCGGGGCTACCGCCGCGTGGGCAGGTTCGCCACCGCGCCCCTGCCCGGCGGCGACGCGGCGGTACGCCACCCCTCCCGGACCGCCCTGGGCCATCTGCTGGGCGGCGAGGTGCTGGGCTGCCCGCGACCGTATCCATGGCTGGTCCGGCCGTTCACCGACCGGCTCGACCCGGCGGAGGTCACCACCCTGCGCGCCATGATCGCGCGGAACGTCAATTGCCCGCGCGCGTCGAGCGCGGGCCGGCTCTTCGACACCGCGGCCGCGCTGCTCGGACTCGCCGGCCGGGTGACCTACGAGGGCGAGGCGGCCGTCCGGCTGGAGGCGACTGCGGGGGACGAGCATGCCGTGCCGCTCGCCCATCGGGTGGTACGGGCGCAGGGGCTGTGGGTGTACGACCCGACGCCGACCCTGGCCGATCTGCTGGGACGGCAGCTGGACGGGGAGCCGGTGGCACGGCTCGCGGCGGCCTTCCATCAGACGCTCGCGACGGTCACCGCCGAACTCGTCGCGCGGGCCGTGGCCGAGGGTGCGCCGCGCACGGTGTGCCTGGGCGGCGGCTGCTTCGTCAACCGGCGGCTGCTGACCGAGGTGAAGGGCAGGCTGCGCGCGCAGGGACTGCGGGTGCTGGTCGGCGGTCAGGTTCCGGTCGGGGACGGCGGCATCAGCTACGGCCAGACGGCGGTCGCGGCCGCACGGCTGGCCGGGAAGGGGTGAACGCGTATGTGTCTGGGGATTCCCGGCCGGGTCCTGGAGATCCACGACGACGCCGGACTGCGCATGGCGATGGTCGACTTCGGCGGCATCCGACGCGAGGTCTGTCTGAGCTGCACACCCGGGGCCGGCGTCGGGTCGTACGTCATCGTGCACGTCGGCTTCGCGATCACCCAGGTCGACGAGGCGGAGGCACAGCGGACGCTCGGGGTGCTGCGCGCGATGGCGGGAGCCGTCGAGGGTGAGCTGGGCGAACCACTGCCGTGACGCTCCGCCCGCCTTGGCCGACCCGCGCCCTGATCGGCTCGGCGTCGAGGGATCCGGTCGGCTCCCGACCAGGGCCGGTCGGCCCCTCCCGCAGGCGCTCCCCGCAGTCGCAACCTGATGATGGAGAAGAACGGAGCCGCCCGGACAAGGAGGACCGTCATGACCGCCACCGCAGCCCCGGCCGTGCTCGACCGGGACGGCCTCGACGCCCTGGTCGCGGCGCTGACGGCAGCGGGCAGGACCGTGGTCGGGCCGACGGTGCGGGACGGCGCGATCGTGCTGGCCGAGCTGACCACGGCGGACGCTCTCCCCTACGGCTGGGGCGTCGAACTGGAAGCCGGACACTACCGGCTGGTCCGTCGCGAGGACGGAGCCGCCTTCGCACACAGCGCCGGGCCGCAGTCGTGGAAGTCCTATCTGCATCCCGCGCGGGAGAAGCTGTGGAGCGCCGACCGGACAGCGGACGGGGACATCCGCTTCACCCCGCACGAGCCGGATCCGCCGTCGTACGCCTTCCTCGGTGTCCGCCCCTGCGACCTGCGGGCCATCGCCATCCAGGACCGGGTCCTCACCGGCGGGCGGTACGAGGACTCCGGGTACGGCGGGCGCCGCGCCAAGGCGTTCCTGATCGTCGCGGAGTGCACCGAACCCGGTGCCACCTGCTTCTGCATCTCCACGGGAGGCGGCCCGGCGGCCGACCCCGGATACGACCTGGCGCTGACCGAGGTGATCGACGAGGCCGGTCACCGTTTCCTCGTGCGCGCCGGCAGCGAGCAGGGTGCCGAACTGCTGGAGCAGTTGCCGCACCGCACCGCCGACCCGGACACCGAAGCCACCGCACGCGCCACGGTGGACGCCGCCCGCGACCGCATGGGCCGCGCCCTGCCCCCGGTGGACCTGCGTGACCTCATGGGCGCGAGCCTCGACGCCGAGCGTTGGGACGACGTCGCCGCCCGCTGCCTGACGTGCGGCAACTGCACGATGGTCTGCCCGACCTGCTTCTGCACCACCACCGAGGAGATCACCGACCTCACCGGTGACCACACCGAGCGCTGGCAGCGCTGGGACTCCTGCTTCGACCTGGACTTCTCCCATCTGCACGGCGGCCCGGTCCGCCCCTCGCCCCGCGGACGCTACCGGCAGTGGCTCACCCACAAGCTGTCGACCTGGCACGACCAGTTCGACACGACGGGATGCGTCGGCTGTGGTCGCTGCATCACCTGGTGCCCGGTCGGCATCGACATCACGGAGGAAGTCGCCGCCCTGGACGCCGAACGGGCTGAGCACACGGCTCCCGGAACGGAGACGGACTGATGCCTCCCTCGATCGCCCTGCGCATGAACCACGCGCTGCCCGTCGAGCACCGCGAGCGGCTGCTCCGGGTCGGCCGTGAGGTCCGGTTCCGGCCGGGCACCCGCCTGTTCGAGGAGGGCGGGCACGCCGACCGCTTCTGGATCATCCGGGACGGCACGACCGCCCTCGACATGCATGTGCCCGGTCGCCGTCCGCCCGTCATCGAGACACTCGGCGTCGGCGACCTCGTCGGCTGGTCCTGGCTGTACGAGCCGTACGTCTGGCAGTTGGGTGCCGGAACCCTGACCGCCCTGCGCGCCCACGAGTTCGACGCCGTCGCCGTCCGGCTGATGTGCCTGAACGACCCCGAGTTCGGACGCGCCGTCGAGCACTGGGTCGGCCGGGTGCTCGCCCACCGTCTGAACGCCGCACGCACCCGGCTGGTCGACCTGTACGGCATCCACGAGACGAAGGAAGCACGATGACCGCCGTGCCGGTCCCCCATCGCGTGGTCGCACGCCGGCCGGAGACCGCGGACACCGTCACGCTGTGCCTCGAACCGGTCGGCGCCGCTCTGCCCGACTTCGCACCGGGTCAGTTCGCGATGGTGCACTCCTTCGGCCGCGGCGAGATCCCCCTGTCGGTGAGCTCCGTCCAGGCCACGGGCGGTCTCGCGCACACGATCCGCTCCGTGGGCGCGGTCTCCGACGGGCTGTGCTCGGCGCGGGTCGGCGAGGTCGTCGGAATGCGTGGTCCGTACGGCAACACCTGGGAGCTGGAACGGGCCCGCGGCGGTGACGTGGTGGTCGTGGCCGGCGGCATCGGTCTCGCCCCGCTGCGGCCGCTGATCCTGAGCGCGCTGGCCGAGCCGGAGGCGTACCGCCGCGTCGACGTCCTCGTCGGTGCGCGCACTCCGAGCGACCTCATCGCCCGGCAGGAGGTGGAGAGCTGGCCCACGGCTTTCACCGGGGTGACGGTCGACCGGCCCGATGACGGCTGGCGCGGGGACGTCGGCGTGGTCACCCAGCTGTTGGGGCGCGCGTATTTCGAGCCGGACAACGCCTGGGCGTTCGTGTGCGGGCCGGAGCCCATGATCCGGGCCACCTCCCGCGAACTCACCGAGCGCGGTGTCCCCCGCGACCGCATCCGGGTCTCGCTGGAGCGCAACATGCGCTGTGCGACAGGGCACTGCGGGCACTGCCAGCTCGGCCCGCTGCTGCTGTGCCAGGTGGGCCCCGTCGTGGACTGGGGAGACGCCGAACCGCTGCTTTCGGTAAGGGAGTTGTGAGATGGCACCCACCCTCGCCGTGTTCAAACTGGCCTCCTGTGACGGCTGCCAGCTCACCCTCCTGGACTGCGAGGACGAGCTTCTCGCGCTGGCGGGCGAGGTGGAGATCACGCACTTCCTGGAGGCGTCCAGCGCGGTGGGGGCCGGGCCGTACGATCTGTCTCTCGTCGAAGGCTCCGTCACCACGGCCGAGGACGCCGAGCGGGTGCGCGCGATCCGGGCCGCCTCACGGCGTCTGGTGACGATCGGAGCGTGCGCCACCGCCGGGGGCATCCAGGCACTGCGGAACTTCGCCGACGTCGACGAGTACCGGCGTGTGGTGTACGCGCACCCCGAATACGTCGAGACGCTGGCCACCTCCACTCCGGTGTCGGCCCATGTGGACGTCGACTTCGAGCTGCGCGGCTGTCCCATCGACAAGCGGCAGCTCATCGAGGTGATCACCGCGTTCCTCGCCGGCCGCAGGCCGGACGTCCCCGACCACAGCGTGTGCTTCGAGTGCAAGCGGCGCGGCACCGTCTGCGTCACCGTCGCCCACGGCACGCCCTGCCTCGGACCCGTCACCCATGCCGGCTGCGGAGCGCTGTGCCCCGCGTACGGCCGCGGCTGCTTCGGCTGCTTCGGCCCGTCCGGGTCGGTGAACCTGCCCGCACTGATCCCGCTGCTGCGCCGCGACGGTCTCGACGACGACGCGGTGGAGCGGTTCCTGCACACCTTCAACGCCGCCGCGTTCGAGGAGATCGAGAAGGAGTCGGCCGAGTGACGCACCGCGGTTCCCGTCTGCTGCACGTCGGCTCGCTGTCCCGGGTCGAGGGCGAGGGCGCGCTGCGCCTGCACGTCCACGACGGCACGGTCACCGAGGCTCGGCTGGAGATCTACGAGCCGCCGCGCTTCTTCGAGGCGTTTCTTCGCGGCCGTGCGTACACCGAGCCGCCTGACATCACCGCCCGGGTGTGCGGGATCTGTCCGGTGGCGTACCAGATGAGCGCCTGCGCGGCGATCGAGGACGCGTGCGGGGTGACGGTCGACCCGAACATCCGCGATCTGCGCAGGCTGCTGTACTGCGGTGAGTGGATCGAGAGCCAGACGCTGCACATCTACCTGCTGCACGCGCCGGACTTCCTGGGCCGCGCGAGCGCGATCGAACTCGCCCGCACGCACCGCATGGAGGTCGAGCGGGGGCTGCGGTTGAAGAAGGCCGGCAACTCGTTGATGGAGCTGCTCGGCGGGCGGGCCGTGCATCCGGTCAACGTCCGGCTCGGCGGCTTCTACCGGGTGCCCACACGTGACGAACTCCGTCCGGTCGCCGAGGAGTTGAAGCAGGCGCTGGACGACGCGTGGGACACCGTGCGCTGGGTCGCCGGCTTCGAGTTCCCGGACGCCCGGGTGGAGGCCGACCTGCTCGCCCTGGCCGAACCGGACACGTACGCCATCGAGGGCGGCACGCCGACCGTGCTGCGTGCCGACGGCACCAGGAGCTCGTTTCCCGTGCGGGACTTCACCGAGCATGTCGGCGAGAGGCACCTGCCTCACTCGACCGCGTTGCACTCTCGGCTCGACGGGCGGCTTCATCTCACGGGTTCCCTCGCCCGGTTCGCGGTCAGTGGCGCCCGGCTCTCTCCGGTGGCGGTGCAGGCGGCCGTGGAGGCGGGGCTCGGCGATCCGCGCGAGGGGGCCGTGTGCCGTAATCCGTTCCGGTCGATCCTGGTGAGGGCGGTGGAGACGTTGTACGCCGTGGGTGAGGCGCTGCGGATCATCGCGGGGTACGAGCCGCCCGGCCGCCCGTACACGGAGGTGCCCCCGCTCGCCGGCGTCGGCCACGGTGCCACCGAGGCTCCTCGCGGCCTGCTCTACCACCGCTACGAACTCGACGCCGACGGACTCGTCACCAGCGCGCTGCTCGTGCCGCCCACCGCACAGAACCAGGGCGCGATCGAGGACGACCTGCGGCGGATGACCCAGCGGGCGATCGGTGAGCGCGACCCGGACGACGGCGAACTGACCACCCTGTGCGAGCGGGCGATCCGCAACCACGACCCGTGCATCTCCTGCTCCACCCATTTCCTCGACCTGACGGTCGTCCGCACCACCGGAGACACAACGGGAGGTCGCCATGCCTGAATCTCCGTACACCGTGAGCGATGTGATGACGCACACCGTCGTCGCCGTCGGCAGCGAGGCACCCTTCAAGGAGATCGTCGAGCTGCTCGACCAGTGGAAGGCCAGTGCTCTGCCGGTGCTTGCCGGTGAGGGACGCGTCATCGGCGTGGTCTCCGAGGCCGATCTGCTGCCCAAGGAGGAGTTCCGCAACGGGGGCGAGAACGGGAGCGGTTTCGACGAGCGGCTCAAAGCCGACGCGGTGACCGCGGGCGAGCTGATGAGCACCCCGGCGGTGACCGTGCACGCGGACGCCTCGCTGGCCGAGGCGGCGCGCATCATGGCCCGCCGGCACGTCAAACGGCTTCCGGTCGTGGACGGCGTCGGCTTGCTCCAGGGCATCGTCAGCCGCAGCGATCTGCTGAAGGTGTTCCTGCGGTCCGACGAGGAGATCGCCGACGAGATCCGCGGCAGCGTGCTGGGCCTTCTTCCGATCACCGGCGTGCTGGGGGTCTCGGTCACCGAGGGCGTGGTCACACTGAGCGGTTCGATGCCCGAGCGGGCGCTGGTACCCGTGGTGGCCCGGGCCGTACGAGCCGTCGAGGGGGTCGTCGACGTCCAGTTGGATCTGACGCATCGCTGAAGGGCCTCGACCACCGATGAAGTACCTCGACGAGTACCGCGATCCCGTCCTCGCCCGGCGGCTGCTGGACGAGCTGCGGGAGACCGCGACGCGTCCCTGGCGGATCATGGAGGTGTGCGGCGGCCAGACGCACACGCTCGTCCGTCAGGGCATCGACGAACTGCTGCCGGCGGGGATGCGGATGATCCACGGCCCGGGCTGCCCGGTCTGCGTCACTCCGCTGGAGACCCTGGACCGGGCGATGGCGATCGCCGCCCGGCCCGGCGTGATCCTCACCAGTTTCGGGGACATGCTGCGCGTGCCCGGCACGGACACCGATCTCCTGTCGCTGCGGGCGCGGGGCGCGGACGTACGGGTGGTCTACGCCCCGATGGACGCCGTACGCCTTGCCGCCGAACACCCCGACAAGGAGGTCGTCTTCCTCGCGGTCGGCTTCGAGACGACCGCGCCCGCCAACGCCACAGCCGTGCTGCACGCGGCCCGCCTCGGGCTGCCGAACTTCTCGATCCTGGTCAGCCATGTCCTGGTCCCGCCCGCGATGACCGCGCTGCTGGACGATCCGGACTGCGAGGTTCAGGCGTTCCTGGCGGCCGGGCATGTGTGCGCGGTGATGGGCTGGCGGGAGTACGAGCCGATCGCCGCCGGGTACCGGGTGCCGATCGTGGTCACCGGGTTCGAGCCGCTGGACCTGCTGGAGGGCATCCTGATGGCCGTACGGCAGCTGGAGTCGGGGCGGTTCGAGGTCGAGAACCAGTACGTACGTGCCGTACGGCGCTCGGGCAACGCCGAGGCACGGGATGCGGTCCGTGAGGTGTTCGAGGTGACCGACCGGGCCTGGCGAGGCATCGGGGCGCTGCCCGGCAGCGGGCTCGAACTTGCCGTGAAGTACCGGCGGTTCGATGCCGCCGAGCGCTTCGCCGTGGGCGGGCTGTGTCCCGTCGAGGACGACGAGTGCATCGCCGGCGCCGTACTCACCGGCGCCAAGCTGCCCACCGACTGCGCGGCGTACGGCACCCGCTGCACGCCCCGCCATCCCCTCGGCGCGCCGATGGTGTCGTCCGAGGGCACCTGCGCCGCCTTCCACGCGGCCGGACGCGCTCCCGCCAGGAGGACGGCATGACCATCGAGTGCCCCACCCCCCACCACGACGACGAGGTCGTCCTGCTCGGCCATGGAGCCGGCGGCCGCCTCACCGCCGAGCTCCTCGACCGGCTGGTCCTGCCCGCCCTGGACGGCGACACGGGTCCCATGGAGGACGCGGCACTGCTGCCGGGCTACCGGGAACTGGTGATCAGCACCGACGGTTTCGTCGTCAGCCCGCTGTTCTTCCCCGGCGGCGACATCGGGTCCCTCGCCGTCCACGGCACGGTCAACGACCTCGCCATGCGGGGCGCGTGGCCCCTTGCGCTGTCGGTCTCCCTCATCATCGAGGAGGGACTGCCGCTGGCCGAGCTCCGCGCTGTCCTGGCCTCGTTGGGGAAGGCCGCGCAGGACGTGGGAGTGCCCGTGGTCACCGGGGACACCAAGGTCGTGGGGCGCGGAGCCGCCGACAGACTGTTCATCAACACCACCGGCATCGGGCAGCGGCACGGTGCGCTTCATCCGTCCGCCGCGCTGGCCCGTCCCGGTGACGCGGTCCTGCTGTCCGGACCGATCGGACTGCACGGGACGACCGTGCTCAGCACCCGTGAACGCCTCGGCTTCGAGAGCGGCATCGCCTCCGACACCCGGCCCCTGCACCGCCTGGTGCGCGCCCTGGTGCCGTTCGGCGCCGATGTCCATGTGCTGCGCGACCCGACCCGCGGCGGGCTCGCGGCGGCCCTCAACGAGATCGCCCGTGACTCGTCCGTGACCGTCGAGATCGACGAGAGCGCGGTCCCGGTGCCCGAGCCGGTCGCCTCGGCCTGCGATCTGCTCGGGCTGGACCCGCTGATCGTCGCCAACGAGGGCTGCCTTGTCGCTTTCGTGGCCGGCGACGCGGCCGAGAGCGCGCTGCACGCGATGCGGTCGCTCAGCGAGGGTGCGGGAGCGGTGCGGATCGGCGAGGTACCGGCGTACGGCCCGGCCGGGCGGGTGACGCTGCGCACGCTCGTGGGTGCCCGGCGGATCGTGGAGATGCCGCTCGGAGAGCAGTTGCCGCGGATCTGCTGAGCGCGCTCCGGGGGTCCGCACAGCCGGGCGTCAGGCCCCCCCGTGAGCCGTCAGCCCCGAGGACGGTCGACGCCGGTGCGGCCCGGTCCCCGGTCCGGGTCATCGTCGCCACCGGACCGGAACGGCGTCGTGCACCAGCACCTCGACGGGCGGACGGCGGGCCGTGCGCCACGTGCGTGACGGACGGCCCTGGCGCAGGATCACCTCCGGAGACATCCCGCCGACGAGGTGCGCCCGGATCTCCGCCCGCGGGGCGGGCAGTTCGAGGGGTTGAGTGTGGACAGCAGCGCCACGGTTCCGGTGGATCAGGCGGTGCGCACGAGGTCGGCGAGCAGTCGGAGTTGCTCCGGTTCGTCGACGACCTGAAGGGGGCCCCTCGACGCTGACACAAGGACGCCCGCCGGTTCCTGCACAGGCACCGCCGCGAACTGGCGGGACGACCACTGCGGCTGTTCAGCAGCGGCCCGCTGGACCCCTCGGCCGCCGAGCGGGACATCCCGCCCGTGGCCGGCCTCGAGCGAGCCATGATCAGGCTCCACGCCAACGGGCACGTCACTTTCGGCGGCTGCCTGGAGGAGGGCGGTCCGGCGTACGGTCCGCCGCCGACCACGACGGCGTCGTACGGATCCACGCGATCGACGGAGCCGGCCGGCAGCACCTCGGCGGTGAGACCTTCCTTGCACAGGACCTCGGCCACGGCCTCGGCGATCTGCGCGGTCGATCCGTTCGTCGTCCCGGAGGCGACCGGCACCTTGGTGGTCAGGGTGCTCCGCCTCCTTTCCGCACGTCACAGCTTGCGCAGCCACTCGTCGGCGACGCCGTGCAGTGCCCGGTCGTCGGGCCGGACGTGCGAGTCGTCCAGACGCCAGGTGAGCTTGTCGACGACCGCGACGACGCCGTCGATCTGCCGGGCCATGGAGACGGCGATCTCCGTCTCGCTCTTGCGCTCCATCTGGCCCATGAGCGTGACCACGCCCTCCGTGACGGACACGGCGATGCTGCGTGCCGGCAGCCACAGGGCCCTCACCAGCACCTCGTCGACGATCTCGGCGCGGATGTCCGCATCCGGCCGCAGGAAGACCTGGAGCAGGTCCCGACGGGTGACGATTCCCACCAGCCGGTGCTCCTCGTCGAGAACGGGCAGCCGTTCCACGTGATGCTTCGCCATGGTCCTGGCGGCCTCGACGATGGTGTCGTCCGCGTGGACCATGATCGCCGGCTCGGTCATCAGCTGGCCGGCGGTCCGGGCGCGGGCCTTCACGGCACGCTCCCGGCCGGAGCGGGTCATCCGGTCGAAGCGCAAGCGCTTCTTCGGCTCGTACGGGTCGGGCGTCTCGGCCTGCCGGACCATCAGATCCGTCTCCGAGATGACGCCGATGACCTTCTCGTCCTCGTCGACGACCGGTAGCCCGCTGATGCGGTGGTCACCGAGCAGCCGGGCCACCTCCTTGAACGGGGTGCCGTACTCGGCGCGGACGACCTCCGTGGTCATCACGGAGCCGACCTTGTTGTGCTTCATGGCTGTTCCTCCTCAGCGGAGTCGGCGCAGATACGGATCCTGGGGCCCGCGGGGCAGCAGACGCACGCGCGCGTCGAGCACGGTGACCGCGCCCGGTGTCGCGAGAACGGGGTTGAAGTCGGCCTCGGCCAGCTGCGGCAGGTCGCTCGCCATGCGCGACAGCCGCAGCAGCAGTTGTTCGAGACCCTGGAGATCGACGGGCCGGGTGCCTCCCCCGGAGGGGGTGCCCCCGGCGCCGAGCAGGAGCGGGGCGCAGCGCGGGGCCGTGATCAGGTCATGGACGTCGAGGTCGGTGAGCGGGGCGAGCCGTGCGGCGTGGTCGGCGAGGACTTCCGTCGCGGTGCCGCCGAGTCCGAACAGGACGAGGGGCCCGAAGACCTGGTCCTGGACGACACCGGCGAACAGCTCGGTACCGCGGTCGGCGAGCGGCTGGATCAGCACGCCCTCCAGCAGACCGGCGAACCGGGTCTCCAAGTCACGGAAGGCCGCGCGGACTTGCGTGTCGCCCCGGAGATCCAGATGGACGGCGTGTTCGGCAGTCTTGTGAACCAGGCCCGGCCAGTAGCCCTTCATCACGACGCGGCCGTCCGCACCGCGCAGCCGCTCGGCCGCGAGCGAGGCGTCGTTCTCGGTGTCGGCCCAGGCCCAGGGCGACTGGCGGATGCCATAGCAGCCGAGGAGTTCGGCGCATTCGCGCGGGTCCAGCCAGCCGCCGTCGGGGTGCCGGTCGAGGTAGGTCTCGACGAAGGCATGTGCGCGGTCGGCTTCGACGTCGTCGAGGTCCGGGACGGTCCCGGCGGGGCGGGCGAGCCAGACGGCCCGGCGGGCAGCGTGGGCCAACGCCCGTGCCGCCGCCTGGGGTTCGGCGTAGGAGGGGATGGTGGTGTCGTCGGCAGCGGGCAGCAGCTCGACGGGCAGGCCCTGTTCGAGGCGTACCGCGACGACCGGCTTGGACCGTCGTCCGGGAATGCGGGTGAGGGCTCGGACGAGGTCGTCGCCGGTCGCCGCGGCGACCGCGGTGGGGACGAGGGCCACTATGACGGCGTCGACGGCGCCGTTGCGCGTGATCCTTTCCACACAGTTCGTGAGCTGCTCCTCCGTGACGGCGGCGGTGGCGTCGACGGGGTTGTCGACGGCGGCTCCTGCGGGCAGGACGGCGAGCAGGTCGTCGATCAGTTCGGGACCGGGCGCGGGGAGCTGAAGTCCGGACTCGGCGCAGGCGTCGGCGGCCAGGACACCCGCTCCCCCGGCGTTGGTGACGATGGCGACGCGAGGGCCGGCGGGCAGCGGCTGGGAGTGCAACAGCGCGGCCGTTTCCAGGAGTTCGCCGCAGGAGTGGGTGGCGGTGATGCCGGCCTGGGTGAACAGCGCTCCGCGCGTCATGGTGCGGGTGGCGGCGGCCGCGGTGTGCGAGGCGGCGGCGCGCCGGCCTGCCTCGGTGCGCCCGGCGTCGACGGTCAGGACCGGCATCCGGCGGCTCACCCGACGGGCCGTGCGCGAGAAGGCGCGCGGGCTGCCGAAGGACTCCAGGTGCAGCAGCGCGAGGTCGGTGCGGCCGTCGCTCTCCCACCACTGGAGCAGGTCGTTGCCGCTGACGTCGTACTTGTCGCCGAGGGAGACGAACGAGGAGACGCCGATGCCCAGCCGGGACAGCCCGTCGAGCAACGCGATGCCGACTCCGCCGGACTGAACGGCGACGCCCGCGGTTCCGGTCCTCGGGTGGCCGGCCGCGAAGGTGGCATCCAGGCGCAGTTCCGGGTCGGTGTTGGAGATGCCGAGGCAGTTGGGCCCGACGAGGCGCATGCCGTACGCGCGGCAGGCCGCCAGCAGGGCCCGTCCCTGGTCGGCGTCCAGGCCGGCGGTGACGACCAGGACCGCGCGCACGCCCGCCTTGCCGCACTCCTCGGCGGTAGCGGGGATCGCGTCGGCAGGAAGAGCGAGGACCGCGAGGTCCGGGGTCCTGGGCAGGGCGCCGACGGAGGGGTGGCACGGCACGCCGAGGATCGAGCTCGCGCGGGGGTTCACCGCGAACAGGCGGCCGGTGTAGCCGCCGGCGTGCAGCTGGTGCAGGATCGCCCGGCCCACCGACCCGGGCCTGCGTCCCGCGCCGACGACGGCGACCGTGCGCGGCCGCAGCAGCGGTTCGAGGCTGATCACGTCGGCGGTGCGACCGCGTTCCTCCACGGCCGTCAGGTAGGTGTCGCTCCGGTCGAGGGCGATGGTGCAGCGCACCTCCGGGCCCTCGAAGCGACGGGCCGTGGGCAGGCCGAGGTCGGCGAAGAGCTTCAGCACCTCGTGGTTCTCGCTGAGCGCGTCGGCCGTGAACGTGGTGACGCCCTCGGCGCGGGCGGCGGAGACCAGGTGCTCGACGAGCAGTGTGCCGACGCCGCGGTGATGCAGCCCGTCGGCGACGGCGATGGAGATCTCCGCCGTGTCCCCGCTCCCGCCGCTGTCGTACTCGGCGAGACCGATCACCCGGCCGCCGGTCTCGGCCAGCAGCGCCCGGTACCCGGGGTGCGGCTCGGCGCAGACCCGGTCGGCGGCCATCTGGGCGGATCGACGGCTGGCGGCGAAGAACCTCAGGCGCAGATTCTCGGGAGACATCTCCTCGAAGAGCCCCTGCACCTGATCGTGGTCCTCCCGCCGCACAGGGCGGATGCACACGGTGGTGCCGTCCGCGAGCAGGGCATGGACCGTGGGCCGGCTGAGCGTGTCGTCCGTCATCGCGGTTCCCCTCGGTGTTCCTCGCGTTCGCCTCGGTACTTAGAGCGTCCTGCGGAACGCGCGCCGGCCCCATGGGCTGTCCGGGCGGGGCGGGTGGGCCGATCGGCCCTCGAACGAGGGCCGGGCAGCGGACAGTGCCGGCAGACCGGTGCCGTGCTCGCGGACCCTGCTGTGGGGCGGCTGCGGGCAGCGCCCGTCTCCTCGCATACCGAGGCAGCGCGAGACCGGTGACGCCGGCCGCGGCACACGGCCGGCGTCACCGCCGCGCACGGCTCTCAGGTCGGTTGCGGTACGACGGCGACCGGACAGGCGCTGTGGTGCAGCGCCGTGTGGGCGACGCGGCCGAGCTGGAGTCCAAGGGGGCTGGTACGGCGCCTGGCACCGACGATCAGGAGGTCGGCGCCGCAGGAGGCGTCCACCAGCACGCGACGGGCATGGCCCTCGACGGTACGGCGAGACAGCTCCAGGTCTCGCGGGGCGTCCCGCAGAGCCTTTGCCAGTATCTCCTCGGCGTTCTGCTCGTGCAGCCGAGCCGGTGCGTCGGCGAGCAGGGGGTGATCGGTGGTCTCGTGCGCGGGGCACCGCCAGGCCCGTACGGCTTCCAGGGGGACCCCGCGGCGCCGGGCCTCCTCGAAGGCGAAGCGCACGGCCGCCGAGTCCTCGGCGGATTCACCGACACCCACCACGATCCGTCCGTGTACCGGCGGTGTCGCCTGGTTGTCGTGACTGCCGCGGATCACGAACACAGGGCAGAGGGCATGCGCGGCGACCGTCAGTCCGACGGAGCCGAGCAACACCTCGGCGAGACCGCTGCGCCCGCGGTTGCCGACGACCAGCGCGCAGGCATGCCGGCTCTCGCGCACCAGGGCGAACTCGGGTTCCTCGAACACCACGTCGGAGGTCACTTTCAGATCCGGGTGTCGGTCGCGTGCCCGCCGGACGGCGGCGCCGGTGATCTCCTGAGGCAGCTCCTGCACGGAAGGCTCGCCGAGTTCCCGGGCCAGCGTGGCCCCCTCGTACCGCTCCCACAGGCAGGCGTACACGACGTTGAGCGGCGTTCCGCGTATCTCGGCCTCGTCGGCCGCCCAGTCGACGGCCCGCAAAGCGGGCTCGGAGCCGTCGACGCCGACGACGATCGGCAGGTCCATCGCCCTCACCCTCCGGCACCGAGGTCGAACACGATCCGGGCCTTGACCTGGCCACGCAGCACCTCGTCGATCGACTCGTTGACGGAGCTCAGCGGGCGGGTCTCGCAGATGACCTCGGTCCGGCCGGCCGCGTGCAGTTGGAAGACCTCGGCGAGGTCCTGGCGGGTGCCGACGATCGAGCCGATCACGCTCGTCCCGTTGAGGACGGTGTCGAAGATCGGGACCTGGATGGTTCCGTGCGCGGGCAGGGCGACCATGACGAGCTTGCCGCCGCGCCGGAGCCCGGAGTTGGCCGCCGCGAAGGCGGCTTCGTTCACGGCGAGGGCGATCGCGGCGTGGGCACCGCCGTGCCGCTTGAGCAGCTCTCCCACATCGTGCTTGCGAGCGTCGATGACGAGGTCGGCCCCCAGTTCGGCGGCGAGTTCGAGCTTCTCGTCGGTGACGTCGATGGCCGCGACGGTGGCACCGGCGATCTTCGCGTACTGCACGGCCAGATGCCCGAGTCCGCCGATGCCCGAGATCGCGACGAGCTGCGTGGGCTTCACGTCGGCGACCTTGAGCGCCTTGTAGGTGGTCACGCCGGCGCAGGTCAGCGGGGCGGCGTCGACGGCGCTGACGCCCTGCGGCACCGGCTGCGCGAAGTCGGCCCAGGCCAGCATCTTCTCCGCGTATCCGCCGTCACAGCCGTAGCCGGTGTTGATCTGCTGCTCGCACAGCGTCTCCCAGCCGGACAGACAGTGCTGGCACCGCCCGCAGGCCTTCCCGAGCCACGGCACGGCGACCCGCTGACCGACGCTCAGGTGGGTGACTCCGTCGCCGAGCTTCTCGACGAGGCCGACGCCCTCATGGCCTGGCACGAACGGCGGGTTCGGCCGCACGGGCCAGTCGCCGTGAGCGGCGTGGATGTCGGTGTGGCACAGCCCGGAGGCCTCGACCCGGATACGGACCTGGCCGGGGCCGGGCTCGGGGTCGGGGCGGTCCTCGATGACCAGGGGCTCGCCGAAGGCTCGTACGACCGCTGCCTTCATGGGGTCAACTCCTCGGGTATCGGTGTCAGTTGTGGGCGACGACCGCGACGGGCGCGACAGCGTGGTGCAGGACGGCGTGCGTGACCGGGCCGATGTGTGCGCCGAACGGGCTGCGGCGGACGCGGCGGCCCACGACGACCAGGGAGGCCTCGCGGGAGGCGTCCACCAGACGGACTCCGGGGCTGCCGGACCGGGACTCCTCGGTGACCGCCACGTTCGGGTACTTCTGACGCCAGGGGCGCAGCGTCTCCGCCAGGACGGCAGCCTTCTGCCGGGCGATCTCGTCGTTGAACCGGGCATCGCGGGACAGGCCGTAGACGTAGTACGGCGGCAGGTTCCAGCCGTGCAGCACCCGCAGGCCGGTCTCCCGGCGGGTGGCCGCCTCGAAGGCGAACTCGATCACCGAGTCGTCGGGGCTCTCGGCGTCGATGCCCAGGAGGACGGGCCGGTAGTCCGTGGCTGCCGAGGGAATGCCCACCTCGTCCGGCTCGTGCTCGTCGGCTGCCTGCTCCCCGGCGCGGACCAGGACGACGGGCCGTGCCGAGTGCGCCACGACGGCGAGGCCGACGGAGCCGACCATGAAGCCGCCGAAGCCGCTCATGCCGCGAGAGCCGAGAACCAGCAGGTCCGCGTCCGCGGCTGCCTTGACCAGGGTCTCGGCGTAGCCACCGGTGAGGTGCTCGGTGGTCACGTCGACGCCCGGGTGGCGCAGCCTGATCCCCTCGGCGGCCTCGCGCGGAATCCTTTCGGTCCAGTGCTGCTGGGTTTCGACGCCCAGCAGCGGGGCCTGGGCCATGGGTTCCGGGACGGGCTCCCACACATTGACGATCTTCAACGGCACACCACGAAGCTTCGCCTCGCGGGCCGCCCATTCGGCGGCGGCCCGGCTCTCGGGCGAGCCGTCCAGACCTACGACAACGGTTCCGACCATGATTCTGCCTCCTGATCAGGGCTCTTGATTCAGCCTCGGCCGTGCGGGGCGGCCAGTGGAGGGGCCGCTGGTCCCCCGGTCGGGACCGACCGGCCCAACGGCCCCCGCATTCACCGCAGCCGGGCGTCGCGGCTGACGAACGGCGGGCGGGCGCGCGCCCAGCCGTCGCTGTTCCCGTCGTGGAAGGCCGGCTCCACCGGATCCGAAGCGCCCCGCTGAGGAAGCCCGAGCGCGTGGGCGGCAGCGGTGCCCGTGATCGGCCGGCCGGCACCGTCGACGCGCTGCGCCGCCCGCCGACGAGCGTGACCGTGCTCTGTCAGGAGGCCTCAGGCGGCGAACAGATCCGGGCGCACGAGGGTTCCGGAGCGTCCATGCACGATCTCGTACGCCGCGTCCAGTGCGCCGATCGCGGCCAGTCGGCCGGTGTTCTCCACGAACCTGGCAGCGGCCTCGGCCTTGGGACCCATCGACTGCTGCGGGTAGCGGGCGTCACGCAGTTCGGCGGGCGTGGCGTCGAGGACGGGCCGCTGATCCGGGGTGCCGTAGCCGGCATAGACGTTCGGGACATCGGTCAGGACGAGCAGGAAGTCGGCCTTCAGCTCCTCGGCCAGCCGGGCGGCGGCCAGATCCTTGTCCACGACCGCCTCCACTGCGCTCAGCGCACCTGTGGCCCGGTCGCAGACCACGGGGACGCCTCCTCCGCCCCCGCACACCACAACGGTCCCCGTCTCCAGAAGCGCCCGGACTGTGTCGGCCTCCAGGATCCGCTCGGGCGAGGGCGCGGGAACCACACGGCGCCAGCCATGGCGGTACTCGGCCATGTGCCAGCCGTGCTTCGTCGCGAGGAAGCGCGCCGGGCGCTCGGGGTAGACGGGACCGACCGACTCCGTGGGGTTCTCGAACGCGGGGTCGTCCACACGTACTCGTGTGTGCGTGATGAGCGTGACGACATTGCGTCCGGGCAGCACGCCCCGCAGGACGCGCACCAGGAGAGTGCCGACCATGCCTTGCGTCTGCGCCGTGAGCAGATCCACCGGACAGGGGGTGGTGAGGGCCGTGTCAGCCGTGCTCTGGGCAGCCGGCAGGTCGAGCTGTGGCCCGTTGCCGTGCGTGACGACGAGTTCGTGGTCGTGAGCGAGGGCGGCGAGCGCGGTGGCGACACGGACGGTGTTGGTGCACTGGACGCCGGCGTCGGTCCGTTCACCGCGGTGCGACAGGGCGTTGCCGCCAAGCGCGACGACGATGCGCATGGTCTTTGTCCCTCCCCTCGCTCGGCTCCGGCGAGAGTGGGTCGAGTGGCTCTTCCCTCCGCTTCATCCAACGCCCGCCGCTGTGCTCCCACAGGGTGCCGAAGGGCCCCTGCGAGTCGCCGGGTGGCCCGGTTCCGGGGCCGGGTGGCCCATGGCCCTGGTGGTCGCGCGTGCCGACGCTGGAGGTGGTAGCTCCCCACGCACGACCTGGAGGCACGCCATGAACGCGCCGGCCACCACAAGCATGCCGCGGGCGCTCTCCGCCGAGCAGCGGGAACGGCTGCTGCGGATCGCTCGTGAGGTGTCGTTCCCGATGGGCGCCCGGCTCTTCGAGGAGGGCGGGCGGGCCGACCGGTTCTGGATCATCCGGACCGGCACGGTCGACCTCGACATGCGCGTGCCCGGTCGCCACGCCGCCGTCGTCGACTCGCTCGGCCACAACGAACTTCTCGGCTGGTCCTGGCTGTACCCGCCGCACGTCTGGCATCTGGGCGCGGAGGCGGCCTCACCACTGCGGGCCTACGAGTTCGACGCCGACGCGGTGCGCGAGTTGTGCCGGACCGACCCCGAGTTCGGCAGGAGCATCGCCCGCTGGGTCGGCGAAGTCGTGGCCCACCGGTTGCAGGCGGCCCGTGTCCGGCTGCTGGACCTGTACGCCCCGCACGGCAGCGGGACCCCGCGCTGACCGGGCCCGGATCTCATACCGACCGACCGAGGAGCGGAGGAGTCGTCGTGCCCGGATCCCCACACATCGTGCGTGACGTGATGACGCGTGACGTGGCCGTCGTCAACCGCGACGCCGCGTTCAAGGACATCGTGCGGACCCTGCAGGACCGCAAGGTCAGCGCCCTGCCCGTGGTGGACGGCGGGGGCCGGGTCATCGGGATCGTCTCCGAGGCCGATCTCCTGCACAAGGAGGAGTTCCGCGACGGCGACCCCGACCGGTACACACAGTTGCGTCGGCTTTCCGACCTGGTGAAGGCCGGTTCGGTGACTGCGGGCGAGCTGATGACCCGCCCCGCCCTCACCGTCACCGACGACGCGACGCTCGCCCAGGCCGCCCGCACCATGGCACGGGCAGGGGTCAAACGCCTGCCCGTGGTCGACGCGGACGGACGCCTCGAAGGTGTCGTCAGCCGGGTCGACCTGCTGAAGGTGTTCCTGCGGGACGACGAGGAGATCGCCGAGGAGGTACGGCGGGAGGTCGTGGCCTACCTCTTCCCGCTCCCCGCATCGGCCGTACGGGTCGACGTGCTCGACGGCGTCGTCCGCCTGGGCGGCCGGATCCGGGACAAGTCCCTTGTGCCGGTCGCGGCGCGGCTGGTGCGGGCGGTGGAAGGGGTTGTGGACGTGGTGTTCGAGCTGGACGAGCAGGGGACTTCCGGGGTGTGAGGCCTTGCCCCGGGTTCCTGCTCGACCCGCACGACGACCCGCCGGATGCGCTCCCTGTGACACCGGACCCGTCCGTCTGCTGCCCCGTTCCGACGAGCCAGGCCTGCTCACAACGGTGCGGCAGGGCAGTCCGGCCCGCTGCCCTCCCCCCCTCGGCCGTACCACGCCCTGTGGCGCCGGTGCGGCAGCCGACTGTCCCACTCCGACCGGCCGCTCCCGGCTCCGTACCGGCCGAGTTCGCCGATGCCTCGCGCAGCGAGGGCGACCCTGCTCGGCCGGCACAGGGGGAGCGGCGCGCGATGCGCTGAAGGGTGTCGTACGGGCGATTCCCCGCTGAGCGGCGAGCCCTGAGCCGGCGGCGGGCCGAGGGCGCCTCCGCCTCACCCCTTCTCGGGCCGCACAAGCCACCGGACCCCACGCACGCCCAGCTCCACCAGCAGGACCGTGGATGCCGTCCCCAGACACACCGCCCACTGCCGGGCGTCGAGCGGCACCGTGGCGAACACCGTGCGCGCCCACGGCAGATGGACTGCGAGGATCTGCACCACCAGCACACCGGCCAGACACAGCCACAGCGTCCGGTTGCGGAACTGTTGGCGGCCGAGCAGAGGACCGTTGTCGGCGCGGGCGCCCAGGGCGTTGAACAGCTGGAAGAGGACGAACGTGGTGAACGCCATGGTCAGCGCGGTGTCGGTGTCGACCCGTTCGCGCGCGAGGGCCAGCACCACAACGGTGCCCAGCGCCATGACCGCGCCCGCACGGGTGATGGCCAGCAGGCGTCGGGCGTCCAGGATCCGCTCCGCCGGGTCGCGTGGCGGATGACGCATCACGTCGTCGCGGGCGGGGTCGACCGCCAGCGCCATGGCGGGCGGGCCATCCATGATGATGTTGACCCACAGCAGCTGGGCCGCGGTCAGGGGGGCGGGCAGGCCGGCGAGGGAGGCGCCCAGCAGGGCCAGGATGGCACCGACGTTGGTGGCCAGCTGGAAGCGGACGAACTTGACGATGTTGTCGTAGATCGCCCGTCCCTCGCGCACGGCCCGAACGATCGTGGAGAAGTCGTCGTCGGTGAGGACGACGTCGGAGGCCTCCTTGGCCACGTCCGTGCCGGTGCGTCCCATCGCCACACCGATGTGGGCGGCCCGCAGCGCCGCCGCGTCGTTGACGCCGTCGCCGGTCATGGCGACGATGTGGCCGCGGGCCGTCAGGGCCCGCACGATCAGCACCTTGTGCTCCGGGGCGACGCGCGCGAACACGCCGATGCCGTCGATGCGTGCGGCGAGTTCGTCCTCGGCCATCCGGTCCAGCCCGGCGCCGGTCACCACCTGTCCGTCGATGCCGAGTTCGCGGGCGATGGCCGTGGCGGTGTCGGCGTGGTCCCCTGTGATCATCTTCACCGCGACACCGGCCGTGCGGCACAGCGCCATCGCGTCCCGTGCCTGGGGACGCGGCGGATCGGCGATCCCGGCGATCGAGACAAGGGTGAGCCTTGGCAGCACGGAGGGGTCCGGCGGGCCGTCCACCAGTGCGGTGGCGGCGCCGAGCACGCGCAGACCCGAACCTCCCAGTCGTGCGGTCACGGCCTCGATCTCGTCCAGCTGCCCGTCGTCCAGGGGGCGCACGCCGTCGTCGGTCCGTACGTCCGTGCACAGGCCCAGCAGGACGTCCACCGCGCCCTTGATGTGGACACGGGTGCGCCCGCCGGGCTCGGCGTGGAAGGTCGCCATGTACTTGGTGGCCGCGTCGAAGGGCAGCTCGCCGGTGCGCGGCAGCTCGGCGCGCAGCCCGTCGGCGTCGACGCCTGTCTTGGCGGCCAGCACGACCAGCGCGGCCTCCGTGGGATCTCCGACGAAACCGTCGTCGGTCAGGTGGGCGTCGTTGCAGAGGGCGAACGGCAGGACCGCGGACAGGAGTTGGTCGGCACGCCCTTCGCCACCGCGCACCTCGCCCTGGGTGCCGTAGCCCTCACCGGTCACCTCGTAGAGCCTTCCGGCGGTCCACAGCGCCCGTACGGTCATCTCGTTGAGGGTCAGCGTGCCGGTCTTGTCGCTGCACACGACCGTCGCCGAGCCGAGGGACTCCACCGAGGCCAGGCGTTTGACGATGGCGCCGCGACGGGCCATGCGGTACACACCGAGCGCCAGCGTCAGGGCCAGGACCGCGGGCAGACCTTCGGGGATCGCGGCGACGGCGAGGGCCACGGCCCGCAGGGCGATGTCGGCCGGTCCCTCGCCGCGGAGCAGGGCGAGAAGCGCGTACGCGGTGACCGCGACACCGCTCAGCAGGGCGAGCCTGCGGCCGAGGCTGTCCAGCTGGATCTGGAGCGGACTGGCCGGTTCGGGGCCGGTGCGCAACGCCTCGGCGATCGTACCGAGTTCGGTGTGCATACCGGTGGCCGTGACGATCAACTCGGCGCGGCCCCGGGTCAGCGCGGTGTTCATGAACAGCATGCTGCCGCGCTCGGCGAGCGGCACCGGACCCGCAGCGGTGGCCTCGACGGCCGCGGTGGTCTTGGCGACCGGCTGGGACTCTCCGGTCAGGGCCGCCTCGGCGACCTCCACCGACTCCGCGACGGTGAGCCGGCCGTCGGCCGGGACACGGTCGCCGGCCTCCAGCAGGACCACGTCGCCGGGAACGAGAGTGCGAGCCTCAACCACTCGTTCCGTGCCGTCGCGGCGGACGCGGGCGGTGGGCACGAGCATCCGGCGCAGCGCCTCCAGGCTGCGCTCGGCGCGCCGCTCCTGGAGGTACCCGAGGACGGCGTTGATCTGGAGGACGACGGTGATCACCACGGCGTCCTTGATGTCGCCGATGGCCCCGGCCACCACGGCGGCGATCAGCAGGATGCCGATCAGCCAGTTGCGGAACTGGTCCAGGAACTTGAGCCATTCGGGCCGCCGGGCCGGTTCGGCCAGCTGGTTGGGCCCGAACACCGTGGCACGCTCGTCGGCCTCGCGCCCGGTCAGACCCACCGCCGGATCGACGCCGAGACGAACCGCCACGTGATCGGCGGCGAGCCGATGCGCGTCCGCCCCCGGCACGGTCCCGGGCACGACCTCTGTCGCCGGTCGCCCGCCCACGGTCACACCTCACTCGTCCGGACGACGGCGACCGGGCAGTGTGCGTGGTGCAGCACCGCCTGGCTGACCGAGCCGAGCAGCAGCCCGGCGAACCCGCCCCGGCCACGCGCCCCGACCACCACCAGCCCGGCGTCGGCGCTCGCCTCGATCAGGGAGTGCCGGATCCGGCCGCGCACCAGCCTGCGATGCACGGTGACGTCCGGGAACTTCTCCCCCAGCCCGCCCAGCGCCTCGGTCAGCACCCGTTGTTCCTCGTCGTGCAGCCGGTCCTCGTCGTACGTCACGAAGGGCGGGCCGGACGGTCCGTCGTAGGTGTGCTCGCTCTGGGTGGTCCAGGCGTGCAGCGCCATCAGGTCCTTGCCGTGCAGGGATGCCTGCGCGAAGGCGAACTCGGCGGCTCCGCGGGCCGCCGGCGAGCCGTCCACAGCCAGCAGAACGGGCCCCTCCGGGTTCGGCCTCCCGCGCACCACCAGCGCCGGGCAGGCGGCATGGGCGGCCAGGTGGCCGGCGGTGGAACCGAGCAGCAGCGCACCGAACCGGCTCAGGCCGCGACTGCCGACCACCACCAGGGACGCCGTGCACGACTCGATCTCGAGCACGGTCACCGGGTCGCCGACCACGACCTCGCGCGTGATCCCGATCCCGGGCGCCCTCCGATGGGCACGCCGCTCGGCCTTCGCGAAGGCGTCGTCCATCAGCTCGCGCAGCCCGGCGCCGCTCGGCTCCCAGGGCCCGCCGGGCGGTACGTGAGCGGCCGGCCAGCTGAAGGCATGCACCAGCCGCAGCCCCACCCCCCGCAGCCCGGCCTCACGGGCCGCGACCTCCACTGCCTCCATGCTCGACGCCGAGCCGTCCACCCCCACCACTACCGGGCCCTCCATCGCATTCCCCTTTCCTGGGCTGACTCCACGGATCTACTGGGCTGACTCCACGGACCGGGTACGGCTCGCCCCTGCGGGGCCTTCGGACTCCGTCCCACGGGACGGCGGCAGCACCATGCCGCCGGCCACCCCGGTCCGGACCGCCCTGCCCCCACTCCCGTCCTCCCAGACTCGCCCCGCCGGTCGGACCCCGCACAGGGCCGTACGGGCCCGCGAACACCCCCATCCGGCCCTCGTCCCGGTGATGACCGCGCTCCCACTGTGGAAAGCGGAGGAGTACACGCGCGACGGCGTGGAACAGGCGTCGCGCCGACACCGGAGGTACGTCATGACCGGACCCGTAGTCGTCGGGCTCGACGGTTCGCCCGCGAGCGTGACGGCCGCCTGGTGGGCCGCACGTGAGGCCGTGGACCGCCGTCTGCCCTTGGTCCTGCTCCACTCCTGGACCACTCAGCCTCTGGACCTGCCCATCGCCCAGGAGGCGCACAGCAAGCAGCGCTACGGCCGGGAGATCCTCGAGCGGGCCTCCGCCGAACTGCTGCACCGCTACGGTGACCTGGCCCTGACCACGGAATTGGTGTCGGAGCCTGCCACACTCGCCCTCCTGGAGCGTGGCGAGAGCGCATCAGTGCTCGTGCTCGGCTCGCGCGGACACGGTTCCGTGGCGAGCTTCCTGCTCGGCTCCATCAGTCTGCACGTGCTGGGCCTCGCGCCCTGCCCGACCGTCGCCGTGCGGGCGGACGATCCGGCCGTGGAGGCGGGGTGGGGTCATCCCGCGGCGGCGGACCGGAACGAGGTCGTGGTCGGGGTGCAGGAGCCGGGAGCGGCGGCAGACCCGCTGCTCGAGTTCGCGTTCACCGCGGCCGCGACACGCGGCGCGGGGCTACGGGCGGTGCGGGCGGTGCCCCTGACCTCGCTCGCCACCCGCCGCGACGAGGACGTCGAGGCCGACGAGCGTGTGCGGCTGGCCGAAGTCCTGGCGCCCTGGCGGGAGAAGTACCCCGACGTCCCCGTCACCAAGCACGTGGCCACGGGCCCCGCCACGCAGGTCCTGCTCACCGCGTCCACCCGAGGCTGCCTCATCGTCGTGGGGCGCAGGCGCCACCCGTCGCACCTGACCTGGAAGCTCGGGCCGGTCGCCCACGCGGCCCTGCACCACGTACCGTGCCCCGTCGCCGTCGTCCCGCACGACTGAGCCGCCCGGGGCGAGGACGTCATGATCCGTTTCCTTCCTCGGAGGCCGTCGCGCCGGGCGATGACGGCCCTCTCTCGTATGCCGCCGCTCGAATCGCTCCTGCTGGCCGACACCGTCGTCGCCCTGACCGTGGGCGGTGCCTTCTGGTTCGCGGGCGCCACCGGCCTCGCCGACCTGTGCTGGGCCCTGGGCACGGTCGTCGCCGTCGGGCCGGCCGTCGGCTGGGTGCTGGGCGCGCTGCGCCGCGGCCGGGCCGGCGTGGACCTCATCGCCGTCCTGGCGCTGGGCGGCACACTGGCCGTCGGGGAATACCTGGCCGGATCCCTGATCGCGCTGATGCTCGCCACCGGGCGGGCGCTGGAGGCATCCGCACGTCAGCGTGCCTCCGCCGATCTGCGCGCGCTGCTGGAGCACGCGCCCCGCACCGCCCGGCGGCGCATCGGCACCGACGTACGTACGGTGCCCCTGGCCGATGTCGCGGTCGGGGATCTGCTCGTCGTCGGACCCGGCGAGGTCGTCCCCGTCGACGGGCGGGTGGGGGGTGACCCGGCCGAGCTCGACGAGTCGGTGCTCACCGGAGAACCGCTGGCCGTACGGCACCCACCGGGAGAGTCGGTGCGCAGTGGTGCGGTCAACGCGGGCCGCGCCTTCGAACTGCGCGCCACCGCGACCGCGCAGGACAGCACGTACGCAGGAATCGTGCGGCTGGCCCGGCAGGCCTCAGCGGAGTCGGCGCCCGTGGTGCGGCTCGCCGACCGGTACGCGGCCTGGTTCCTGCCGCTCACCGCGGCGGTGGCGGGACTGACCTGGCTGATCAGTGGGTCCGCCGTGCGGGCGGTGGCGGTTCTGGTGGTCGCAACGCCCTGTCCACTGCTGCTGGCGGCGCCGGTGGCCGTGGTCTCCGGACTGTCGCGGGCCTCGCGCCTGGGCATGGTGATCCGGGACGGCGGAGCGCTGGAGAACCTCGGCCGGGCCCGCACGCTGCTTCTGGACAAGACCGGCACCCTCACCGGCGGCCGTCCCCGGGTGCTCGACGTGGTCGCCGCCCACGGCTGGCAGCCGTCGCAGGTCCTGCGGCTGGCCGCCTCGCTCGACCAGTACTCGCCGCACGTCCTCGCGCGCGCCCTCGTGGACGCGGCCCGCGAGCGAGGGCTGCGGTTGTCCGTGCCCAAGGACGTGTCCGAGGAGCCCGGCCGTGGCGCGCGGGGCACCATCGCGGGGCGCGGAATGACCGTGGGCGGCCTCGACACCGGCACGGAGCAGCCCGCCTGGGCCCGCTCGGCGGAGAACCGGGCCGTCCTGGACGGGGCGACCGTCGTCTGGCTCACAGTGGACAGCCGCCCGGTCGGTGCCGTCCTGCTGCGCGACCCGCTGCGCCACGACGCGCCGCGCACACTGCGCCGGCTGCGTTCGGCCGGCATCGAACGGCTCGTCATGCTCACCGGTGACCGCCCCGAACCGGCCCACGAGGTCGGCGCCGTGCTCGGACTCGACGACGTCCGGGCGGGCCTCTCCCCGGCCGACAAGGTCACCGCTGTGCGTGCCGAACGTGAACGCTCGGTCACGGTGATGGTGGGCGACGGTGTGAACGACGCGCCCGCTCTCGCCGCCGCCGACGTCGGAGTGGCGATGGGCGCGCACGGCTCCACCGCGTCCTCCGAGGCCGCCGACATCGTCCTGACCACCGACCGGGTGGACCACCTGGCCGACGCGGTCACGATCGCCGTACGGTCCCGTCGCATCGCTGTGCAGAGCGCCCTCGGCGGCATGGCGCTGTCGCTGATCGCGATGGCTGCGGCCGCCGTCGGTCTGCTTCCGCCCGCGGTCGGCGCCCTGCTCCAGGAAGGCATCGACGTCGCGGTGATCCTCAACGCCCTGCGCGCGCTGGGCGACGACCGCAGAACCCGCCCGGCGCTCCAGCCGTCCACCGAGGCCCTCATCCACCGCTTCGCTGCGGAGCACGACGACCTTCAGGACGTCCTGGAGGCTGTGCGTTCCGCCGCCGACCAGCTCTCGGACAGCCCCGGCCCCCAGGCCCTCGCGGCCGTGCGCGGCGTGCACCGACTGCTCACCGAACGGCTCCTGCCGCACGAGTACGCCGAGGAGCACCAGCTCTACCCGGCCCTTGCCCCCACGCTCGGTGGTCCCGAGGCCACCGCCACGATGAGCCGTGCCCACGTCGAGATCGACCGACTCGCCCGCCGGATCGCCACCCACCTCGCCCTGGCCGGCTCCGAGGAGGCCCTGGCCCCGGAGCAGATCGACGACCTGCGGGCCTGTCTGTACGGGCTGCACACGGTGCTGCGGCTGCACTTCACGCAGGAGGAGGAGAGCTACTTCTCGCTCGCGCCCACGACGCGCCTCGCAGGGCGCGACCCATCGAGGTGACGCCATGAGCGTTCCCGAGCGACAGCCGGACCCCACACGGCTCGTCCTCGAATGCCGCCCACCTCGTACGGCACTTCGGCGAACGCGCCGCCGACGGTGGGCTTCCGCTGCGGCCCGCGAGGACGCTGGTCCGAAGCAAAAGCCCGACGAGCACGGTCGACCGGGTCGCCGACTTCCACGGTGCCTGCATCGACCTCCCGACGTACGGACCGGAGCCGGGTGACGGGACGTCGAGGTTCGGGCGAGCCGCCCCGCCCTGGGCACGATTCGGCCTGCGGAACCGCCTCTTGATGAGGTGAGGACCATGCGCGTACGGACGTCGTCGGCCATGCCACAGGACGGTTCGCACAGCTGACGGCTCCCCGCCGCGCGAGCCGCGGGGAGCCGTGGCACAACCGTCCGTCCCCCGGTGAACCGGGTGCCTCAGCAGTGGACGGACGGGCGGTGGTCGGCAGTCTCGGTCCCGTGCGGTGCCCGCGTCGGCGGAACCGACGGCCGGTGCGCAGGGCGGTTCTGCCGACGCAGCGCGAGAGCGTCGAACAGCGCGGCGAGAGCGAAGGTGATCCCCATCGCCGCGAACAGCAGGAGCGTGAACCGCTCCCAGAACTCCGGCGTGAGACTCGTGCCCACGATCCCCACCTCCTGGGGTCGGTATCGTTCCTCTTCGATTCCAGCCAACTCCGATACGGCTCCCGGCGCATGAGCCAGGTGTCCCGAAGGGAGGGCTGGAGCGGCCCTTGCCCGGCCGCAGTCCCCTTCTCACACCGGCCGGGGACCGACCGGCCCCGGGACCTGCGCACGCCGCCCGGCAGGCTCCTCCCCTACCGAGGTCCCCGCTCGTGTCCGGCTGCCGTCCTCCAGGGCGCTCACCACGGCGGTCATGGCCGGCCTCCTTCAACCGGGATGCGCGGGAGGCGGGGCCCTGCCGTGGCGCGCAAAAACGCGTGTCCGTGGCCGGGTGACCCAGCCGGCCACGCACACGCTGTGCGGCTTCGGCGCGCAACGGCGCTCAGACCTGCCGCACGGGGATGGTCCTGGTGCCCGCCTTCGCCTCCGGCACCGGAACCGTGATGGTCAGGACACCGTCCTTGTAGTCCGCGGTCGCCTCGTCGCCCTTGGCTCCGGCCGGCAGCCGGACGGAACGGGTGAACGTGCCGTAGCGGAACTCCGTGTGGTGCTTCTCCCTGGTCTCCTCGGTGCGCTCGGACCGCAGCGTGAGCACGCCTTCCGTGATGGTGATCTCGACGTCCTCGGCAGGGTCGATGCCCGGAAGCTCGGCCCGCAGCACGTACGTTCCGTCCGTCAGGCGCTCCTCGATACGGATGCCGTGTGTCCCCGGAATCGCGGGGAGCCCGCCCTCCACCCAGCCGAACAGGTCGGGGAAAGTGGGCCAACCGGGCAGCCGCTCGATCATGCCGCTCATGTCGCCCTCCTCTTCTGTCTTCCCACTTCCAGCGTGACGCGGCGAGGCGGGGGGCGCCTGGGCCGTCCGGTCCCCTGCGATACCCGATCGGCCCCTGTCGGGCGCCCGCCCTCGTCGATCAGCTGTCCGATGTGGTCGGGCCGGACGATGCCAGCGCTCCCAACGCGCCGCCGTACTGCCCGCGAGACACGATCAGACGGTTCCCGAGGGTCGTTCGACCGCCCGGTCCTCGGGCAGGTCAGGGTCGACCTGCGCCGGCCTCTTCCGCTCTGGAGTCACGGGCAACTCCCGCACGGTCGCCCCACGTTCAGGGGGCCCTGGAGGGGAAGGCCGCATGCGAGCTCGACATCGCCGTCGTGGACGGCAAGTCCACATGAATCCGTCCAGAGGTCAGGGTCGAGATCCTTCCCGAACCGTTCGACATCGGCTCTCCTCAAGACCTGGAGACACCGGCCCAGGAGGTCGCGGTACTCGCCGTGGTCGTCGCCCCGACGCCCGGACGCAACACCTGCGGCGCGTTGCGCCACGCAGCGGCGCCGTACACGTCTGCCGGGTGAGAATCGGCCTGGGGCTGCTGCCGGAAGAGGCACCCGCGACCGGGGACAGGGCCGCGACGGCCGGGTCCCGCCCGTGCGGGGCGCCGTCAGCCATCCGGGACCTTCGGCCTCTGCCGCCGCCTCCTGCCGTGCGAGAGCATCGGAGACAGCCGACGCGGGAGGCTCTGCATGTCCACCATTTCCGCTCCCCGGCGCCCCGGCAGCTCCGGCGGCGACGGCTCGGCCGCCGTCTTCGTCTCGGGGCTGGTGAAGACCTTCGGGCGCACCCGTGCCCTGGACGGGCTGGACCTGGCCGTCACCACGGGTGAGGTGCACGGATTCCTCGGCCCCAACGGCGCCGGCAAGACCACGGCCATCCGTGTCCTGCTCGGGCTGCTGCGAGCCGACGCGGGCGAGGTCCGGCTGTTCGGCGGCGACCCCTGGCGCGACGCGGTCTCCCTGCACCGGCGGCTGGCCTACGTCCCGGGCGACGTCAGCCTGTGGCCCAAGCTGACGGGCGGCGAGATCATCGACGCCTTCGGCCGGCTGCGCGGCGACCTCGATCCGGTCCGGCGCGACGAACTGCTGCAGCGCTTCGAGCTGGACCCGACCAAGAAGTCCCGTACCTACTCCAAGGGCAACCGGCAGAAGGTCGGCCTGGTCGCGGCCCTCGCGTCCCGCGCGGAGCTGCTGCTCCTGGACGAGCCGACCTCCGGACTGGACCCGCTGATGGAGAGCGCCTTCCAGGACTGCATCCGCGAGGTGAAGGCCGAGGGGCGCACGGTGCTGCTTTCCAGCCACATCCTGGCCGAGGTGGAGGCCCTGTGCGACCGGGTGAGCATCATCCGGGCGGGGCGCACGGTGGAGAGCGGCACGCTGGCCCAGCTACGGCATCTGACGCGCACCTCGATCGACGTCGAGACGCTCCGGACGGCCACCGGCCTCGACGCGCTGCCCGGCGTGCACGATCTGCGCACGGAGAACCACCGGGCGCGCTTCGACGTGGACACCGACCGTCTCGACGACGCCGTACGCCACCTCACCGACTTCGGAATCCGCACCCTCACGAGTCAGCCGCCGACACTGGAGGAACTGTTCCTGCGCCACTACGGCGACGAGTCCGCCCCGCCCGCGAAGGACGAGCCGCGATGACTCTGTCGACCGACCGGACCGGCACAGCCGTCCTCACCCGGCTGATCCTGCGCCGCGAACGGGTCCGCATCCTGATCTGGATCACGGCCGTCCCCCTGCTGGTGCTGCTCACCGCGGCCAGCGTGAAGGGGCTCTACCCCACCCAGCACGACCTCGACGTGGCGGCCGAGGCCAGTGAGGGCAACGCCGCGGCCATCGCCTTCAACGGGCCGGCCCAGGGACTCGACACACTGGGCGGTGAGGTCGCCTTCCAGGTGGGCACTTTCGGACTCGTCCTGGTGGCGCTGATGAGCACGTTCATGACCGGGCGCCAGACCCGCGCCGAGGAAGAGGCCGGGCGCGCCGAGATGATCGGCTCCCTCCCGGTCGGCGGGCGCGCGAACGCCACCGCCGCCCTGCTGGTCGTGGCCGGAATGAACCTGATCGTCGGGATTCTTGTGGCTCTCGGCCTCATCAGCCTCGGCCTGCCCGTCGAGGGTTCGGTCGTCCTCGGTGTCTCCTTCTGCGCGCTGGGGCTCGTCTTCGCCGCGATCACCCTCGTCGTCGCCCAGATCTCGGAGAACACCCGGGTCGTGCACGGCACTACCGGTGCCGCGCTGGGTGTTGCGTTCGTGCTGCGGGCCGTCGGGGACATCGGAGACGGCACGGCGTCGTGGTTCTCCCCCATCGGCTGGGTCCAGAAGGCGCGGCCCTTCGCGGGTGAACGCTGGTGGCCGCTCCTCGTCCCGGCCTTGTTCACCGTCGCCGCCGTCCTCCTCGCCCACGCGCTCTCCGACCGGCGTGACCTCGGCGCAGGACTCGTACCGCCCCGGCCAGGACCGCCGAGGGCGGCACGCAGCCTCGGACGGCCGTTGGGGCTGGCCCTGCGACTGCAACGGGGCAGCCTGATCGGCTGGAGCTGCGGTGTGTTCCTGACCGGGCTCGCCTACGGCTGGGTCGCCGCCGACGTCGAGGACTTCGTCGGCGACAACGAGGCCATCAGGGACCTGATCGCAGGGTACGGCGGAGCGAGCCTCACCGACTCCTACCTGTCCCAGTCGCTGCTCGTCGTAGCTCTTCTCAGCGCCGGGTACACGGTGCAGTCGGTTCTGCGGCTGCGTGGTGAGGAGAACGGCCTGCGAGCCGAGCCGATGCTCGCCACGCCGGTCTCCCGGAGCCGCTGGGTGGCGAGTCATCTCGCCTTGGCGCTGGCCGGCAGCGTCGTCGTGCTCGTCGCCGGAGGGCTCGGCACGGGTCTCGCGTACGGCCTGACCAGCGGTGACCTGGGTCAGGTGCCGCGACTGATCGGATCCGTGCTCGCCTACGCCCCGGCGCTCTGGCTGCTCGCGGGGCTCGCGATCGCCCTGTTCGGTCTGGTCCCGCGCGGCACGGTCGCCGCCTGGGCCGCCCTCATCGCCTGTTTCGTCGTCGGCCTGTTGGGCCAGGCACTCGACCTCCCGGACCGGGCCAGGGACGTCTCCCCGTTCGAGCACATACCGCACCTCCCCGCGGCCGACGCGAGTCTGACAGCACCCGCGGTCCTCGCCGCACTCGCCGCCGCACTCATGGGGGCCGGGCTGGCGGGTTTCCGGCGGCGGGACGTCGGCTAGGTTCCGGGAGACATGTGCCGGTGGCGGCCGGCTGTCGGACCGTCTCGACCTCCGTTTCCGGCCGGCTCACCGACCGTGGTCTTCATGGAGGCCCTGTCGCGGGCCTTCGTCCCGGTCCTCGCGCCGACGGACAGGCCGTCCGGGCCTGCTGCGCGGGCAGCGTGCGACGACGTCCGCTTTCGCGTGGCTGTTCGAACCGCCGGAGCGGACCGGCTCGGTCGTGGTGGGCGGGACGGCGGGCGTCCCAGGTGTTGCGTGCCACCGCTGGTGATGTCTCGCTCCGCGGCGCTGGGGCTGTCGGCCGTCGTGGCCGGCGCAATGCTGCGGTTCACGATCACCGGAGCGCAGAGCGGTGCATCACGGTACCCATTCGTCGCATCCGCCCTTCCGACGCGAAGGGGCCGTTCGGCCCAGGACGTGGCCGCACCGGCCCCTGCCCGGGCCGCTCCCCGCACGGGGATCCTGGCAGTGCAGGGGCCCGCACACCGGCGTGCGGGCACCGATCCGGGGAGGTGGTGGCCGTGCTTCGCCCCGTTGTGGTGGGACTGGACGGTTCCCGTGAGAGCCTCGCTGCTGCCGACTGGGCGGTCCGGGAGGCGCTCAGGCGCGGTCTTCCGCTGCGCCTGGTGCACGCGTGGGAAGGCGGCATGTCGCCCGACGAGTCGGAGCTGCCCGAGCTGGAGGCGCCGCGCTTCTGGGGGCGGCGGATCCTGCGCGGTGCCATGGACCAGCTCAACGAGCGCTACCCGCAGGTGTATCTGAGCGCGGAGCAGATCTCCCGGCCGGCGGCCGACGCCCTGGTCGAGGCGGGGGACGAGGCCGAGCTGCTCGTCCTCGGCAGCCGCGCGTTCAGCGGTTTCGGGGGATTCATGGCCGGTTCGGTGGCGCTGGCGACGGTGGCGCACGCGGCGCGACCCGTCGTGCTCGTACGGGCGGATCAGACCCTTGAGGACGAGCACGAGCCGGACGCGGAGGGCAGGCCGTCGGCACATACGCCGTACCGTCCCGTCGTGGTCGGCGTGGACCCGGCGCAGTCGTGCGAGGAACTGCTCGCGTTCGCCTTCGAGAGCGCGACGCTGCGTGCCGCGCCACTGCGAGTGGTGCACACGTGGCAGGTGCCGTACGTGCCACGTGCCCTGGAGGCGAAGGCGCACAACGACCTGCAGACGAGGGCGGAGCGAGTACTGGCCTCCGTTCTCGGACCGTGGCGGGAGAAGTACCCCGCGATGGAGGTCACCGAGCTGGTCGAGGAGGGCCATCCGGCACAGCAACTGCTGCACGCCGCGCAGGATGCCGGTCTGCTGGCCGTCGGCCGCAGGATCCGCCCGGCCAGGATCGGCATGCACACCGGTCCGGTGGCGCACGCGGTGATGCACCACGTCCGCTGCCCGGTCGCGATCGTGCCGCACGAATGATGCGTCCCAGGTTGTCACCAGGGTTGTCACCAGGGGCAGTGGTTCACCGTGAGTATTTCGTGAGGGCGGCCGGCGACAGGAACAGCCTTGTCAGGTAGGTGCGCGTCTGATTGACGTCCTCGCCGGTCCTCGGGCCGGACTCGGTGCCGGTCAGGCGCTGCTTCGCGCGGGCGATGATCGCCAAGCCGAGCCGGAACGGTCCGGATCACACCTGAGATCCGGCCGTACAAGGCCCTCCGCGTCCGAGCAGCCCGGCCGTCAGTGCGCGCCGCTCCGGGGGCCGGTCTCCGCCAACTCGGCCTGGGACATCAGGCGGCCGGCCAGGTCGCGCGCCTCCTCCGCGGTCAGCGCGGCCCAGGCCCCGTGCTCACCGCTCTGGTCCGGGCCCACATCCAGGGCGACCCGGCTGATCGGCCGGTCCGCCGAGGCGAGCCTCAGACACGTGACCGCGATCCGGCGGCCGCAGGCCGTCACCAATGACACGTCACCGGACATGGACGACCGGCCTTCTTCCGCCGTCATCATCGCCCTCACACCCTCCGTCGGGGGACACATTTCGTTTCATCCCCTTCGAGCGGCACCCCTCGCGCCGTATACCCGTAGAGGTATTAGACGCAGCAATCGCGACGACGGGATTGTTCCCATGGCCCCGGGACACGAGGACCGCCCGTGGGCCCATCCGCGCCTCCGGTCAGTGATGCGGCACCACCTCAGTGATGCGGCACCACCGCGACCGGCGCGATCGCGCGTTGGAGCACCTCGTGTGTCACGGGACCGATGTGCGGTCCGACCGGCGTGCTGCGGCGCCTGCCCCCGAGGACGAGCAATGAGGCGTCACGAGAGGCATCCGCCAGATGCGCGCCCGGCCTGCCGATGACGGCCTCCTCCGTCACCTCCACTCCGGGAAACTTCTCCCGCCACGGGCGCAGCGTCTCGGCCAGAGGTCCGTCCGGCTCCAAGGCCCGCTCGTCCCGCTCCCCCGCCCGCGGGAGGGGCATCGCGTTCCAGCCGTGCACGACCCGCAGCCCGGTGGCACGGCGCGCGGCCGCGTCGAACGCGAACTCGAGAACCGCTTCGGCCGAACGCCCCGGCAACCGCAGGCCAAGAACGACATCGCGGTACGGAGTGGTCTCGGAGGCGATCCCACGCGAGTCCGCCCGGTGTCGGTACGCGTCGTCCGCTTCGGCACGGACGAGAACGACGGGCCCCTCGGCGCGTCCGACCACGGCGAGTGCCACGGAGCCGAAGAGCCGTCCGGAGGCCCGCCCGAGGCCGCGCGACCCCAGCACCAGCACCTCGGCTTCTCGCGCGGCCGCCGACAAGACCGCCGCGGGCTGCCCTGCGAGCTGCTCGGCGATGATGCCCAGACCGGGGTGACGGTACGTCAGGGACACCTCGGCGTCCTGCAGCATGCGGGCGCAGCGGTCCTCTCCCGGAAGCGCCACGGCCTCCGTCGCGAACGGCGCGTAGGCGTGCGGCTGCTGTTCCCCGGCGTGCACGACACGCAGCGGAACTGCCCGCAGGCGCGCCTCGCGGGCTGCCCAGTCGGCAGCGGCGAGGCCTTCCGGGGAGCCGTCGACACCGACGGTGACGGTACGGGGCATGAGCGGGCCTCCTTCGGGTGTGTGACCCCACTCTTCTGGCCCGAGCCCCTGCGGCAGGAGGGACCAGAGGTCCCTGCGTACACCCGATGGTCCCGTTTGACGGCCGGCCTGACGGATGCGGACTGCCGCAGGAGCGGCGACCCGCAACGGCAGGCGTCGTCGGTCAGCCGGTGAGCGGTAGCAGCACCACGGGGCCGTGGGACCGGCGCAGGAGTGTATGGCCGACCGGGCCGACCTGCGGTCCGGGCCGACTCGTACCACGGTGCGCGCCGATCACGACGACGGCGGACTCGCGCGTGGCGTCCGGCAGGGCCCGGGCCGGTCCTCTCGTTCGCCGGAGGTCCTCGGCGGCAGGGCCGTGGGGCGGGTCGCCGACGGGCCCCGTGTCGCTCATGCTGGAAGGAGAGGCTCATGGCTCTTCGAGTTCACACCCGCGCGGGCCGGCGTGGACCGAGTGACGCGTGCTGCTGCCCGACGAAGTGAGGTCCGGGTGCACGTGGGCGCTGCGACAGGCAGCCAAGGGAGGAAACCATGAAGGTCGGAGTGCTGACCGGCGGCGGCGACTGCCCCGGCCTCAACGCCGTGATCCGCAGCGTCGTACGCAAGGGTGTACAGGAGTACGGCTTTGAGTTCGTCGGTCTGCGGGACGGCTGGCTCGGGGCGGTCCAGGGCGACGTCGTGCCGTTGGACGTCTCCAGCGTGCGCGGGATACTCCCGCGCGGCGGGACCATCCTCGGTTCCTCCCGCACCAATCCGTTCAAGCACGAGGACGGGGTGCGGCGGATCCGGGACACCCTTGCCGCACACCAGGTGGACGCGCTAGTCGTGATCGGCGGCGAGGACACGCTCGGTGTGGCCACCGAGTTGAGCCGTCAGGGGGTCGATCTGGTCGGCGTGCCGAAGACCATCGACAACGACGTGTCCGGCACCGACTACACCTTCGGCTTCGACACAGCCGTGGGCATCGCGACCGAGGCCATCGACCGCCTCCACACCACTGCCGAGTCCCACATGCGCACCCTGGTGGTGGAGGTGATGGGACGGCACTCGGGGTGGATCGCCCTGCACGCAGGCGTGGCGGGCGGCGCCAACGTGATCCTCATCCCGGAACGGCCGTTCGACATCGACCAGGTCTGTGCGTGGGTGAAGAGCCGATTCAAGATCCACTACGCGCCGATCGTCGTCGCCGCCGAGGGAGCCGTTCCTCTCGAGGGGCAGATGGTCCTCAAGGACCGGACGCTGGACGAGTTCGGCCACGTGCGGCTGTCGGGCATCGGCGAGTGGCTTGCCCAGGAGATCGAGGAACGCACGGGCACGGATGCCCGCACCACCGTCCTCGGCCACGTCCAGCGCGGGGGCACTCCGAGCGCCTTCGACCGCTGGCTGGCCACGCGCTTCGGGCTGCACGCCGTCGACGCGGTCAAGGAGGGCGACTACGGCAAGATGGTGGCCCTGCACGGCACCCGGATCGTCCGCATCCCTCTCGACGGCACCAGGGCGAGGACCAAGCAGGTGGATCCGTCGCTGTACGACGAGTTCGAGGTGTTCTTCGGCTGACCCTCTCCCCGGTCAGCCGCCGTGGGGCACGACCGCCACCGGACAGCGGGCGTGGTGCAGCACGGCATGGGTCACCGGGCCCAGACGGCTCTCGGCCGCCCGTGGGTCGGTGCGTCGGCCCACGACCAGCAGCTCCGCTCCCCTGGACGCGTTCAGCAGGGCTTGCGCGGGGTGGAGCAGCACGACATCGGTGCGGGTCGTCACCTCGGGATACTTGTGCTGCCGTGTGCGCAGGGCGTCGGACAGTTGCAGGACCTCCTGGTCCTCCCAGGTCGCGCGGTCCTCCTCGGTCACGAACAGCTTCTGGGGGGAGACCGCCTCGGCGGGAAGAGCCCAGGCCTGAACCACCCGCAGGCACGCCCCGCGCGCCTCAGCCGCCGAGAACGCGAAATCCGCCACCTCACCGACCGGACGGTGCGCGTCGAACCCCACCACCACCTGGGCCGCACCTCCTGTCACGCGCGACCCGTCCCCGAAGCCCTCGACCGGCTGATCGGGCACGAGCACCACGGGGCAGGCGGCAGCCGCCGAGACACGAAGAGCCACCGAGCCGACCGCGAGTCCGTCGAAGCCGCCCGAGCCCCGTGCTCCGACCACGAGCAGCCCGGCGTCGCGCGCCGCGGCGAGCAGTGCCGCGGCCGGCGCATCCGCGGCCTGCTCGCCCCGCACCTGGAGGTCCGGGTAGCGGGCGCCGAGATCGGCGATCGCCCGCTGGAGTATGTGCTCGCCCAAGTGGTGCAGCGTTTCCGCGGCCGGGACCGGGACGGTCCCGCCCGGAAGCCGTGGCGAGGCGCGCACGAGACACAGCGGAACGCCGCGCAGCAGTGCCTCCCGGGCAGCCCAGTCCGCCGCGGCCAGGCTGCGTTCGGATCCGTCGATACCCGCCACCACAGCGTGACTCATCGCGTCCTCCTCAGCCCGCCGTGCATATCCGCGCGGGCGTCCCGCGACTCCTTCGGCCCTTTTCCACTGTTCCACGACGGGTCCCGATGGTCCCGGCGAAAGAGCCGTTCGGCCCCGTCCGCTCCGCTCCGCTCCGGCGTGCCATGGGAAGACGTCCGCGGAACGCAAGAACAAGGACGTCCGCAGAGCGCAAGAACCAGAAGGTGAGGAACCATGACCTACGGCACAGACGTGCGCAACGAACTGCGGGCGCCCGCCCGAGAACTGCGCAACGCGATCCCGCAGGTGTACGACGGGTACCGGCAACTGCACGACAGCGCGCTCGCCACCGGTGCCCTGGACGCCAAGACCAAGGAACTGATCGCGCTGGCCATCGCGGTGAGCAAGGAGTGCGACGGCTGTATCGCCGCCCACGCCCACGCGGCGGTCCGGCAGGGCGCCACCGAGCAGGAGGCCGCCGAGGCGATCGGGGTCGCGATCCTGATGAACGGAGGGCCGGGCACCGTCTACGGCCCCCGCGCCTTCGCCGCGTTCCGCGAGTTCCACGCGCAGGCGAAGCCGTGACGTCCGCCGGATGAACCCACGAAGCAGGGCACCGCGAACCTCCGGGGATTCGCGCGCAACGCACATCGGCAGGAGGCGGAACGATGACCGACATCCACGGCCTGCTGGGCGACGAGGCCAAGAACCTGTTGACCCACACCGCCCAGGGGATTCCCAGGGAAGACCTGGTGCTGCCGGGTCATGACTTCGTCGACCGGGTCGTGGCGGCATCCGACCGCTCGCCCCGCGTGCTACGCAACCTGCAAGCCCTCTTCGACCACGGCCGACTCGCCGGCACGGGGTACGTGTCGATCCTTCCGGTCGACCAGGGCATCGAGCACTCCGCGGCATCCGCGTTCGCCGCCCATCCCCGCTACCTCGATCCGAAGAACATCGTCGAACTCGCCGTCGAGGGCGGCTGCAACGCGGTCGCCAGCACGCTCGGGGTTCTGGGAGCCGTCTCGCGGCGGTACGCGCACAAGATCCCCTTCATCGTGAAACTCAACCACAACGAACTGCTGACCTACCCGAACCACTACGACCAGATCATGTTCGGCAATGTCCAGCAGTGCTTCGACCTCGGCGCGGCCGGGGTCGGTGCCACGGTCTACTTCGGCTCGGAGCAGTCGGACCGCCAGTTGCAGGAGGTCAGCGAAGTCTTCGCGCGAGCCCACGAACTGGGCATGTTCACGGTGCTGTGGTGCTACCTGCGGAACTCGGCGTTCAAGAAGGACGGCGTGGACCACTCGGTGTCGGCCGACCTCACCGGCCAGGCCAACCACCTCGGCGTGACCATCGAGGCCGACATCGTCAAGCAGAAGCAGCCGGAGAGCAACGGCGGCTACCGCGCCCTCGAGTTCGGCCGGACCGACCCGCTCCTGTACAGCACGCTCACGACCGACCACCCGATCGATCTCACCCGCTGGCAGGTGGCCAACTGCTACATGGGCCGCGTCGGACTCATCAACAGCGGTGGCGCCTCGGCCGGTACCGGCGATCTCGCGCAGGCCGTGAGGACTGCAGTGATCAACAAGCGGGCAGGCGGCACCGGCCTCATCACCGGCCGCAAAGCCTTCCAGCGGCCCACCGCCGAAGGCATCGGACTGCTCCACGCCGTCCAGGACGTCTACCTCGACGACGCCGTCACGGTCGCCTGACCCAAGCAGGGCGCCAAGCCGGCCAGGACGGCGAAGCGCAGCTGCGGCACACCGATGCGTCATGACGCCTTCCGGCGACTGGCCGAGAGGTCCGGGCGGGGTCCTCGGCCGTGTTTCGCCGTCGCGCCGATCGGCACTGAGGCCGGACGCCCCTCGTAGAGGTCCGAGTGGCCCATGCCCTGATGCCCTCCCCGGCCCGACGATGGTGGTGCGGCACGTGACGTGCGGGAGGTGCGCCGTGAACTGCCACGACTGCATATGTGAGGGCACCGGGGCACCCGGTGTCGCGGTGTGCCGCCTCCGCGGGACCGGGGTGCGTACACAGCACGCCCAGATGACCGGCGAAGTGCCGCGTCCCGCAGTCGCCGCGAGGCTCAGCCGCAGGCGGCGCCCTGCTCGGTATCCGTCCCGCCGGGTCCGCCCCGCGACCGCCGGGTGCAGCCGAGTGAGGCGCGCCGCGCGCGAGCGGGGAACGGGCCGGCCCGGAGGGACGGTGCTCGGCCCCACCGCCGGCGGGACGGGATTGCGGCTTGCGGGGCCAGGCGCCCTGGGTCGGTGGGGTCGGTGGGCCCGATGAAGGAGACGATTCCCCTCGGACGTATCGCCGGCGTCCGCGTCGGCCTGAACTGGAGCGTGCTGGTCATCATCGCCCTGGTGACCGTCACGCTCGCGGAGGGCCGCTTCCCGGACGCTCACCCCGGCCACTCCGCCTGGGCCTACTGGGCGCTGTCGCTGATGGCGGCAGTGGTGTTCCTGGCCTCGCTGTTGGCGCACGAACTGGCGCACGCCGTTGTCGCTCGCCGAAACGGTGTCAAGGTCGACGGCATCACCTTGTGGATGCTCGGCGGTGTGGCCCGCCTGCACAGCGAGGCGCGCACGCCCGGTGCGGAAGTGCGCATCGCGGGGGTGGGGCCGCTGACGAGCGCTGTCGCGGGCGGCCTTTTCCTCGGCCTGGCCGTGTGGCTGGACGCCCTGCACGCCTCGGGGCTCGTCGTCGAGGCGGTCGCCTGGCTGGGCGGCATCAACATCGTGCTGGCGGTCTTCAACGCCCTGCCGGCCGCCCCACTCGACGGCGGACGGCTGCTGCGTGCGTTCCTTTGGCACCGCACCGGGGACCGGCTGCGGGCCACCCACGGCGCCGCCGTCGCGGGCCGTACGCTGGGCTGGTTCATGATCGTGACGGGCTTCGCGGCGCTGATCTTCGCCGGGGACCTCTCCGGACTGTGGCCCGCCCTGATCGGCTGGTTCCTGATCGCCGCAGCAACCGCCGAGGAACGGCAGACCGAGCTGCGCGGCGTCCTGGACGACATCCCCGTCAGCCTGGTGATGACCCGCGCCCCGGTCACTGTTCCGGCCACCATGACCCTCGCGTCCTTCCTGGCCGAGGGTCCCTTCGGCCGCTACCGCCACTCGGCGTTCCCCGTGCTCGCCGCGGACGGCACGGCGGCCGGTCTGGTCACTGTCCGCCTCATCGACCGCGCGTCCTCCCCAGGGCCTTCCGGCACCACGATCGGCGACGTGATGCTCACGCTGCCGGACGTGACCACGGCGGGCCCGGACGATCTGGTCGTGGATCTGCTGCCGCGTCTGGAGGCCGGCCGGGAACGCCGGGCTCTGATCCTCGACCACGGTCTCGTGGTCGGCATCGTCACCCTCGCCGACATCACCCGCGCCCTCTCCTGGCTCGCCCCTGCCGCGCGCCGCAGCATCTGACGCCCTGGTCCCCGTACGCCGCAGCATCTGACGCCTGGTCCCCGTACGCCGCAGCACCTGACGCCCTTGTCCCCGCGTGCCGACAGCGCCGTGCGCCTTGGAGGTGCGCCATGGAGGCAGTCCCACCGGGCTGTGATCGCCGCGCCTCGACGCCTCATCCGGCGAATGCCGGCCGACCGGGCCGGATCGAGATCGCGCGCAACGTCACCCCGCCGGGATCCAACCCGGCTTCGGGCCACTGACCGGTCCGAAGCGGGTGCCGCGCCGCGACGGAGCGGAAGCGGTGGCAGTCAGCCACGGGGCACTGGAGGAGGGGCCGCCGACGGCCGGTATGCCGTCCCGTGCCGCATAACGTTGCCGGTGTCATTCCTGGGCGCCGGACGGCAAGCGACCGTCGGCTCCGCCAAGCCGTGGTGTGGCGGCGCTCGACGGCCGGGGTGAGGCTGGAGGGACAGCCGGCAGACGGTGGCGCGGACATCTCCTGGAGGTGCCATGACAGGTGCGGACGGGCGTCGGCCGATCGTGGTGGGCGTCGACCCCGATCCTTCGAAGCGACCGGCGTTGGCCTGGGCCGCCGACGAAGCGGATCGACGGGGCGCGCCGCTCCGCCTCGTCCACGCCCAGGGCGTACCGACCCGCGGCTACCGGTCGGGAGAGGTGCGGCCGTCCTGGGAGGAGTGGAACCAGGCGCTGCACGGTCTGGGTGACCAGGTGCTCAAGGAGGCGGTCGGCTTCGTCGAGTCGCGGCGTCCGACGGTCCAGGTCTCGGCCTTGCTGGCCGAGGGAGAGCCCGCGTGGGTACTGCGCGAGGAGGCACGAAACGCCACCCTGGTCGTGGTGGGTTCCTGGCACCTGAGCAGACGGCGTGAAATGTTCACCTCCGCCTCCGTCGCGCTCCCGCTCACCGCCCACGCTCCCTGCCCCGTTGTCGTCGTACCGGAACCGGAACACGTCACCCAGCAACCCGCGTACTTCGTGGTCGGCGTCGACGGCAGTCCGCACTCGGCTGCGGCGGTGGACGCGGCCTTCGAGGAGGCGGCCCTGCACGGCGGGCTTCTGCGCGCCCTGTACGTGTGGCATCCGCCGCTCCTCGGTGCCTTGGACGAGGACGCCGCGATCCGCGAGTGCCGCCGTGTGCTGTCCGAGACGGTGGCGGGCCGTACCGCGAGGTTCCCGGACGTGGAGCTGCACCACGAAGTCGTCCGCGGCCATCCGGTGCAGGTCCTGACGGAAGCCTCGGAACACGCCCTGGGTCTCGTCGTGGGAACCCGGGGGCACGGAGGATTCACGGGCCTGCTGCTCGGTTCGGTGAGCCAGGGAGTGCTGCATCACGCACGCTGCCCCGTGATCACGGTCCCCGTGTGAGCCGCCGAACGGCACGGGGTGTGTGCCCCGGGTCGCCGCCCGCGTCAACGACGCCGCCAACGCCTGCTGTTCGGCGAACGCCGGGGGTCGACGTCGCCGTTTTGGCCGCCACCCCGCTGATCTCCCTGATCGAGGAGGCAACCGGGGCCACCGACACGGTCGCCCTGCTGCGGCTGAGCAAGGCGGGCGTGGACGTAGGGAACCGCCCCGGACAAGCTCCGACGGGCCGCCGCTCCGCCGTCCGGCCCGCACGGCGCCGCCCGCGGCCGTACTCCTGCTCGACCTGGGACGACGACCTCGTACGCGAACGGTGCCGAGGCCAGGTCAGCCCCTTCACGCGTCGGTGACGTCCAACTCCGCCCAGATCGTCTTCCCGTCGGCGCGGTGGCGTGTCCCCCATCGCTGGGTGAGCTGGGCGACGAGGAGCAGGCCGCGGCCGCCTTCGTCGAAGGTGCGCGCCCTCCGCAGGTGCGGGGCGGTGCTGCTGCCGTCCGAGACCTCGCAGATGAGCGACGTGTCGCGGATCAGACGCAGTTGGACGGGAGGCAGCCCGTAGCGGATCGCGTTGGTCACGAGTTCGCTGACCACCAGCTCGGCGGTGAACGCCAGGTCGTGCAGTCGCCACTCGGCCAGCTGCTCCAGCACCTGTGCACGGGTATCGGCCACCGCGGCCGGGTCGGAAGGCACGTCCCACGTGGTGACCTGGCCGGCGTCGAAGGCCCGGGTGCGGGCGACGAGCAGGGCGACATCGTCCTGCGGCTGGGTGGGCAGCAAGGTGTGGATCAGGTCGTCGCACAAGGCGTCCAGTGAGAACACAGGCCGCTCCAGGAACCGGCGCAGCAGCGTGAGACCGTTACCCGGGTCGTGCTCGGGCCCCTCGATGAGGCCGTCCGTGTAAAGCGCGAGGAGGCTGCCGGGGGGGCAGCTCCCACTCGACGGTTTCGAACGGCAGACCACCCACACCGAGTGGCGGGCCGGGTGGGACGTCGACAAAGTCCACGGTGCCGTCCGGAGTGACGACGGCAGGCGGCGGATGGCCCGCGGTGGCCGCCGTGCAGCGGCGCGTCACCGGGTCGTAGACCAGGTACAGGCACGTCGCGATGAGACCGGTGGAGATGTTCAGGTCGGGTTCGGGTTCGGGTTCGGCTTCGGCTTCGGCTTCGGGCTCGACGGCGGAGTCCTCCTCCGCCGTCAGGTGGGTGACCAGGTCGTCGAGGTGGATGAGAAGTTCGTCGGCGGGAAGGTCGACGTCGGCCAGGGTACGCACGGCGGTCCGCAAACGCCCCATGGTGGCGGAGGCGCGCAGACCATGGCCCACCACGTCGCCGACGACCAGTGCGACCCGGGCGCCCGACAGCGGGATCACGTCGAACCAGTCACCGCCCAGTCCTGCCCGGGTACGGGCCGGAAGGTAGCGGTAGGCGGCCTCGACGGCGTCCTGTTCGGCGATCCGGCGCGGGAGGAGGCTGCGTTGCAGGGTCAGGGCGGTGGTGCGTTCGAGGGTGTAGCGCCGGGCGTTGTCCACGGCCACGGCGGCCCGCGCGCCGATCTCCTGGGCGAGGAGCAGGTCGTCCTCGTCGAACGGGTCCTGGCGCTGGTGGCGGACGAGAACGGCCACTCCGAGGGTGAGGCCGCGTGCGCGCAGCGGGATGACCATGACCGAGTGGATGCCGAAGGACTTCACCACCCGGGACCGCTCGGGGTCGGCCGCCTGCCAGTTGCGGATGGCTTCGTCGATGGTGCGGTGCAGCGAGGGCCGGCCGGTGGCAAGGCAGCGGGCGGGGGGAGTGTACTGCGGGTACTGGTCCACCTCTCCCTGCCGGATCACCGCCTCGGGTGCGCCGGGCAGGACGGACTGGTGCGCCACCCGGCGCAGAGCGACGGTACCGGTGGCGGTGGGCCTCGGCTCGACGCCGCGGAACAAGGAGTCCAGCAGGTCGATGGTGACGAAATCGGCCAATCGGCCCACTGTCACGTCGGCCATCTCCTGCGCTGTCCGCGTCACGTCCAGAGTGCGGCCCACGTGGGTGCTGACGTCGTTCAGCAGGGCGAGCCGCTCCCGGGCCGAGTGCTGTTCGGAGACGTCCAGAGCGGAGAGCTGTACATGCCGTACTCGCCCCGACCGGGTCCTGATCGGAGACACCGCCACGGACCAGGCCCGCTCCCGGGCGTCCGGCCGGGCCCTGCCCCGCACGAGGAACTGTTCGAAGTCGCCCGTTTCGAACACGCGGCGCATGCCGTCCTCGACCGTCCGGCAGGCGTGGGGCGGCAGGATCTCGGTGATCCGCCGGCCTTGCATCTGCTCTTCGCTGAAGCCCAGTTCGCGGGCGGCTCCGGCGCTCGCCCGCAGGGCCCGCAGGCCGGAGTCGAACACCATCACGGGCAGGAGGCACTGTGCGAAAGCGTCCTCCGTCGTCGCCCAGTCCGGTTGCGGCTGCTCCGGCACTGTGGCCAGCACGAAGTACTGCACGTTGCCTTCGCCGTCGTACGACGGGTAGGCCCGCAGCCACGCCGCCACGCGTCGGCCGTCCCGGTGCCGGAGCGAGACGACCCTGCTCCCCCCGGCCAGGGCGGCGGCAAGACCCTGCTCGACGTCCTCGCCGGGGTCCAGCAGACCGGCTGCCGGACGCCCCACGACCTCCTGGTGGGCGTGGCCCAGCAGACGCTCGGCCCCCGCGCTCCACCCCGTCACGATCCCCGTCGAATCGACGACGGCCGTGGCCGAGCCGGCCGGATCAGGAACCACACCCGTGTTGCCGAGCGGGGTGGCACCGTGCATGTCGATCACCGCCCATTCCACTTCCCGTGGACCCTGGCCCCGGGGATGCGCAGGGGGACACCGGGCGCGCGGAGCGACGCTGCGCGCCGCACCGGCCCCCTACCTCCACTTCTACCGTCGTTCACGCATGCCCGCGCGCGAAGCCGCACGCCGGCGTCGACGTGATCACGCTCCGCGCCCGTGGGGAGGGCTCTCGCCGTGCCGGCAGTGGGCCGTACGACCGATCGGTTCGCAGCGGGGCGAGAGCGGTCACGCTGGACGTGGGATCCGCCGGTGACCGCCCTACCGTCCTGTGGCCGACCCGCCGCCCCCGGCCGCCCGAGACGCCCAGCGCCGCCGGACACCGTCCTCGTGTTCCGCCTGTTCCAGCGCAAGGTCGGCCCGGTCGAGCGCTTCCCGCAGGCTGGGGATCCAGTGGCGCCGCAGGGCACGGACCCGGTGCCGGGTGCCGACGACCTCCGCGCCCACCAGCTCGGCTGCCGCGTGCGCCGCCGCGTACTCCCCGGCGGCGCGCACAGCGCGGCCGTATGCCGCCTCGGCGTGCACGAGTGCCGTGTTGGTGGGCGCGGCGGCGGTGGACGGACGGACGGGTACGGACGTGGTGACCCCCGCCGGGTGGCGTACTCCCATGGAAACGGTCCAGTCGATGGTGACCTCGGCGGAAGCGATGCTCGCGGCGGCCGCGTCGAGGGCTTGCTCGCCGCCCAGGAGCAGTCCGCGCAGCAGCCAGCTCTCGGCCTCGGACAGCAGGTCCTCCCAGGCACGGGCCGCCGCCTCCGCCACGCGCAGCAGTCGCCGGTGTTCGGCTCGGAGGATGCGCAGCTTCTGTTCAAGGAGGTCCGCTCCGCGCACGGCGACGTCGAGACTGTGCCGCAGACGCATCCGTCCGGCACGACCGGGCGGTGCACGGCGGATGCCGGTCATGGGGACGTCTCCTCGTCGAGGTCGCCGAGGTCCTTCGCCCCATGTGCGTCGAGGAGCCGGGCGGGAAGCATCGAGAGCTGGCCGCGGGGCAGGGTGAGCAGGGCCCGCCAGCCGCGTTCCAGCGAGGCGTCGAGGGCGCGCGGCCGGTCGCTGCGCTGGTCGACGAAGTCCCGCAGGAACGCCTCCTCGAAGTCCAGGTGACGGCGGTCGGTGGGGCTCAGCGCCGCCCGGCCGACCAGGTCGGCCAGATCGCGGACCTGACGAGCGCGGGCGAGGGCGGCCAGCAGTTGCGCCGCGACGTCGAGATGGTCGTCTCGGGTACGGCCGGGCCCGGCGCCCTTGCGCATCAGCCGGGAGAGGGAGGACAGGGCGTCCAGCGGCGGGTACACACCCCGTGCGTGCGTCTCGGCAGAGAGCACGATCTGCCCTTCGGTGATGTAGCCGGTCAGGTCGGGCACCGGATGGGTGATGTCAGCCGCGGGCATCGTGAGCACCGGCAGCACGGTGACCGAACCGGAACGGCCCCGGATCCGGCCGCAGCGTTCGTACAGGGAGGCCAGGTCGCTGTAGAGGTAGCCCGGGTAGGCCCGGCGGGCCGGGATCTCCCCTCGGGCGGCGGAGACCTCGCGCAGCGCCTCGGCGTACGTCGTCATGTCCGTCATCACCACGAGGACGTGCCGCCCCTCGGTGAACGCGAGGTGCTCGGCGACCGTGAGTGCGATCCGCGGAGTGAGGATCCGTTCGATCACCGGGTCGTCCGCCGTGTTCAGCAGCAGGACCAGTTCCCCGGCCGCGGACCGTTCCTCCAGGGCGTCTCGCACGAAGGAGCCGTCGGCGTGGGTCAGTCCCATTCCCGCGAAGACGACGCTGAACGCCTCACCTGCGGCCGTTGCCTGCGCGGCGATCTGCGCGGCGAGTTCCAGGTGTGGCAGTCCGGCCACGGAGAACACCGGAAGCTTCTGTCCCCGCACCAGCGTGGTCAGGGCGTCGACGGCCCCGACCCCGGTGAGCACCGGGTCGGAAGGCGGCTCACGCCGCAGCGGGTTGATGGGAGCGCCGCCCACCTCGGCGTCGTGGGCACCGAGTACGGGTGGGCCGCCGTCGAGGGGCTCGCCGCGGCCGTTGCAGACGCGCCCGAGCCAGTCCGTGCCGACCGGGATGCGCAGCGGGCTGCCCGAGAAGGCCGCCCGGACCCCCTGCGGGTCCATGCCCGCGGTGCCCTCCAGCACCTGGACGACCGCGAGGTCCCGGTCGGCGTCCAGGACCACGCCATGGCGCCGCTCGTCCGAGGCGAGCGTGATGCGTACGTACTCGTCCCAGCCGACCCCCGAGACGCCCTCGAGGATCGCGAGCGGGCCTCGAAGCTCGCGCACCGCCGTGTACTCGATCTCGCCGGGCAGGCTCATGGCCGCAGCTCCTCCAGCTTCGCGAGCATGGTGTCCCGCCGCACCGTCACCCCGGCGGCGTCGTGCGGACCGGTGTCCTCGCGAGCACGCAGCAGCGGACCGAAGTCGACCGCCTCGACCGAAGCCGCGGGGACGCCGTGGTCCACCAGTTCGCGGCAGCGGTCGGCGATCGTGAGGACGGCGTCGGCCAGGGCGGCTGTCTTCTCCGGGCCGCAGTACGCGTCCCGCTCGGACAGCGCGCTCTGCTGCAGCACCCCCTCGCGGATCAGCCTCCCCGCCAGTACGTTGATCCGCTCCCGCGCGGGCAGGGCGGCGATCCCGATCAGGTCCACGAGATCGGCCAGCCGGTCGGCCTCGGCGAGCATCGCTCCCACCCGGTCACGGCGCCGGGCCCACTCCGGATCACCGGCCGCCCTGTGTGAGGCGGCCAGAACCGGTACGTCCCGGGAGAAGGACCCGGTCCATGAGAGGGCGGGGTAGTGACGGGCGTAGGCGAGGTCTCGATCGAGGGTCCACCGGCAGCGGACGAAGCGCTCGGTGTGCGCGGTCACCGGTTCGGTCAGGTCCCCGCCCGGCGGGGACACCGCGCCGATCACCGTGACCGAACCCCGGTCGCCACCGAGGGTGGTCACAGCGGCGGCCCGCTCGTAGAAGGCAGCGATGGCCGAGGCCAGTCCGGCCGGATAGCCCTCCTCGGCGGGCAGCGCCCCGGTACGAGAGGCGAACTCGCGCAGCGCCTCGGCCCACCGGGAGGTCGAGTCGGCGATGACGACCACGTGCAGACCCATGTCCCGGAAGTACTCGGCGACTGTCATCCCCGTGTACACGCTCGCCTCCCGGGCCATCATCGGCATGTTGGAGGTATTGGCGATCGTCACGGTGCGGTCCGCCAGGCGCCCGCCCGTGCGAGGGTCCTGGAGCTCCGCCAGTTCGGTGATGACGTCGGCCATCTCGTTGCCGCGCTCCCCGCAGCCGACGTAGACGATGACGTCCGCGTCGCACCACTTGGCGATCTGCTGCAACAGCATCGTCTTGCCCGTGCCGAAGCCCCCGGGCACGGCCACGGTGCTGCCCCGGGCCACGGGGAAGAGCAGGTCGATCACGCGCTGGCCGGTGTTCAGGGCCTCGTGGCTGTCGACGCGCTCCCGCACCGGACGCGGCCGGCGCACGGGCCACAGGGCACCGACCGTCACCTCGCTGCCGCCCACCCGAGCCACGGCGGCGTCCTGTGGGTGGTCCCCGGCGACGGCTACGTCCTCGACCGTGCCGTCACCGCCGGGCGGCACGAGGACCCTCACCCGCACCGCTCCCGCGTCCAGGATCTCCCCGAGCACCTCCCCCTCGGCCACCCGCTCGCCCTCCGCCACCGACGGGGAGAAGTTCCACGTACGTTCCTCGGCAGCCTGCCGCCCCGCCCCGGGCAACAGCCAGTCGCCGACGCCGGACAGGGGGCGCAGCATGCCGTCGAAGATCCCGCCGAGCAGCTCGGGGCCGAGCCGCACCGACAGGGGGCGGCCCCGGGGCAGCGCCGTCTGCCCCGGAGCGAGTCCACCGGTGTACTCGTACGCCTGGACGGTGACCACGTCACCGCTGATGGCGACGACCTCACCGGGCAGCCCCGCCGGGCCGATCGAGACCAGGTCGTACATCGCGATACCGCCCGCGTACTCCATCTCGATCAGCGGTCCGGTCACGCGCAGGATCCGGGAGGCCCGCTCCCGCGCAGCCGTCCCGTGACCGGTTTCTGCAGCTTCCGTCACGGCTCCCACAGGTTCCGCGCCTCCCCTCCCAGACGGTCCAGTGCGCGGTCGGCCAGCGCGGTCAGGGACAGATCGGCCCGCTTCCCCGACGCCTGGGCCACCACGCCCCCGTCGGCGTGCTCGATCATCTCGGCGCCCGGCCCGAGCAGGACGCGCGCCCGGTGTTCCAGCCGCCGCCGCAGGGACGGGTGGTCATCGGTCCGGCGCATCTCCCGGACCCGCTCGGCGGCCTCGCGGCGCAGCTCCTCGTACGCCTCCCGGCGAGCGGAGAGCGTGCGGGACCTGGCTTCGCGCCTCGCCCTGACGAGGAGCTCGCGGGCGGCGTCCGCGCCGTCGGCCTCACCCTGGCGCCGGGCGGCGTCGAGAATGGTGCGGGCCTCGACGCGAGCCTGCTCGACGCGTGCGGCGGCATCGCGCTCGGCGCGTGCCAGAAGAGCTTCCGCCTCGGTGTGAGCGGCTCGCAGCAGCTCGGCCCGGACCGGAGAGAGCGCGTCCGAGGTCTGCTGGGGAGCCGGTGTCGTCATGGCGGCATCACAGCGGTCAGCGGGCGACGGCCGCCCGGCGCCACCGGTTCCGCGTCCAGTGCCTGCGCCGCGGCAGGGGTGAGGATCACCAGGTCGACGCCGTCCGGCAGAGTTCGCCAGATCCGGAGTACGGCCGAGGGGTCCTCGGCGACGAGTACGTCCGCCCCGGCCAGTGCCAGACCGGCAACGCGGGACCGCTCTCCAAGCGCGGCGACGCGGCCCATGGTCACGCCTTGCCGATGAGGATGACCGCGACGACCAGCCCGTAGATGGCGATGCCCTCGGCCAGTCCGACGATGACCATGGCACGGCCGAAGAGTTCGGGCCGTTCGCTGAGCGCCGCGAGGGCTGCCGCTCCGGTGTAGGCGACAGCGATGCCCGCGCCGATCGTCGCGCCGGCCACCGCGATCGCGGCGCCGATCAGGGCGGCGGAACCGGAGCCGGACTCCTGTGCCACGGTGGTCGCGGCTTGCGCGGTGCCTCCGCCGAGCGCCAGGGTCAGGACCACGGCTGCGGCCACCAGGAGCACTGCGTCGGCGGCCACCATCCACCACACGGCCGTCCGGCTGAAGCGTCGCAGGACGAGGCGTACGGCGACGAATCCCGCGACGATGACGGGCAGGGCCAAGAACCAGGTGATCACGCTTCCTCCTCTCCCACCGGGCCGCGCGCCACGACCTGAACCGCTGCGGGCGGCCCGGCGGCGGCCGGCCCCGTGAGGTGCTGTACGGGCAGGTGCCAGGGCCTGAACGGGCGGCCCTCGCCCTCGAAGAGCCGGGAGAACAGTTCGTAGAACTCCAGCCGCAGCGCCTGGACTCCGGCCACCAGGGCCTCCAGCGCGAAGGCCAGGGCGTTGCCTGCGAGAAACACGAGCACCGCTGCGACGGCGCCCACCGGGCCCCGGCCCGCAAGAGCCGTCGTGCCGTCCCAGACGATCGCCCCCAACGCCGCGTGGGTGAGACCGAAGGCAGCGAGCCGTGCGAACGACACGACGTTCGAGCCGATGCGCACGACCGCGTCGAACAGCTGGATACCCGTCTGCACGGCACCACCCGGACCGCCCGCCGTGGTGGCGTACAGCCCCACCGCAGCGAGCGCCAGCCCGACTGCCGCGATCGCGGCGCCCAGCACCGCCAATGCGGCCTGGCCCAGCCACACGTACCCGGCGACGGCGACGAGACCGAGGTAGAGCGCCGCCCCGGCGATTCCGCTCGTCGCGTACAGGGCCGCCGCGAGACCGCCCTCCCGCCAGCGGTTCACGATCCCCGCGGCATAGGCGACGGCCAGCAGCACGGCGCCGAGTCCGACGGCGGTGGCCAGCAGCCGCATGGGCTCCTCCAGCGGTTCCAGCCACAGCACGGGCAGCACCCCGGTCGGACCGAAGAACTCGCCGTACGCCACCCCGGCCGAGGTGGAGGCGAGCCCGGCTCCGGCGACGAAGGGCCACAGCGGGCGCAGCGCCACCAGTCGGCGCGGACGGCCCGCTCGCAGCAGAAGGGCGACGATGACGAGCAGCAGACCGTGCCCGGCGTCGCCGAACATCAGGCCGAACATCACCACGTAGACGATCCCGGCGGGCAGGGTGGGGTCGAGGTCGGCGTAAGGCACGGTTCCGTATGTGGTGACCAAAGGCGTGAAGGAGCGTCGCACCGGTCTCGCCGTGACCACCGTGGATGCGGTGTCCGCTCCGGTCAGCAAGGTGGGCGGATCGACGCCGCGCGGGGTCCGCAGGGGCACCAGCGCGCCGCCGGCACCGGCGAGGCGTGCGGCCGTGGGACCCACCTCCGCCTGGGGGCACCAGCCGGCCACCGCCGCAACGGTGCCGTGGCGGACCGCGCTGTCGAGTCGCTCCTCCATCTGGGCCTCGCCCGCCAGCAGGTCTGCCCGGCCCGCGCGCTCCAGGGCGTCCAGGTCAGGGGTTTCCTCGCTCAGCGCGGGTTGTGCCGGCTCGGCGCGCAGCCGCTGGAGGCGGGTGGCCGCACGCCCGCGGACCTCCGGGCCGCCGTCCCCGGCCAGGTCGATCTCGACGCAGCCCGCCTCTGCGATCCGCACCAGGCTCGGCCGCAGCGCCTCCTCGGGTGCCACGACGGCCACCCTGCGCATCCGGACGGGGGCCGCCGGCTCAGCGCGGAGCATCGAGCACCCCCGTCGGCCGGCCCCCGGGGTCTCCGCCCCGGGCAGCCAGCTCCAGCGCGCCGCGCGTCCGCCACGCGTCGACGGACAGCAGTGCCGCTGTCCCCACCACCGGCTGCGGCCCGAAACGGGATCGACGCAGCAGTTCCCGGCCGTCCCGCTCGACCGCGTCCCACCAGCGCGCCTCCGCCCGCCACAGGTCCGCCACCTCGTCGATGTCGTCCACCAGCCACCTGGCGGTGGCCGGCAGCTCCTGACGGAAGTCGGCGTACGAGGCTGCGGCGATCGCCCCCGGTCCGAGCAGGCGGGCCGCCCGGCGGACGGAGACGTCCGGCATGCGGCGGCCGACGACGAACACCTCACGGCAGAACAGCAGGGCGAGCCGGGCCGCTGCCCAGCGCGCCGCGTCGGGGACGGTGGTGGCGAGCCGTAGGGCGGCGGAGACCCGCATGCCGGTTGCGACCGCAGCCGGCGAGTCGCCTCCGGGGTCGCCCCAGACGGAGGCCGCCAGGGAGGTGCGCAGCTCTGCCGGCGTGCGGGTGCGGGCGAGCCGTGTCCAGGCGGTCGCCAGCGCGCCCAGGCGGTAGGGCGGGGGGTGAAGGGGTGTCGAACCCGGTCGGCGCCGGTCGGCCCCGAGGCTGCTCAGATGGTGTTCGGTGTTGGAGAGCTCGAATCCGGCGGCCAGCGCCCGGACGGCGTCCGCGCCGGTGGCCGGTTGCCATCCGGCGAGGACCCGTAGATGCCACAGCAAAGTCGCCGAGACCGCACGCTGGGCCCCGGCCACAGTGACTCCCGGGCCGACGTCGTGCCGGTAGGGCGTGGCCGCCAGATAGCGCAGGGCGTCGTCGAGGGTGGTGGCCGCGGCCACCTCGCTGATGCCCTCGGCTCCCAGGCACCTGCTCCGCAGAGCGCGCGCCCGGGTCACGCCGGCCACCCATCCGGCGCTCATCACGGACCACTCCCCCGTGGTCTCTGCCGGCCTGGAGTCGGTTGACCCTCCGGCGGGAGGGGCGCCCCCTCCCCCGCCACCAGGTCCTCCCGCACGAGCGCGACGACCCGATCGGCGAGCGCGGGCGTCCGCCGCCCGGCCCGGTCGCGTACGGCGGCTGCCTCCCGCTCCGCCTCGGCGAGCAGCGTCGCCGCCTCGTCCCCGGCCGCGCTCAACGCCTGTTCGGCGGCGCGCTCCCGTGTCCCGTCGGCCTCCGCACGCGCCGCGGCCACGATCTCCTCGGCCTGCCGTCCGGCATTCTGCCGACGCGCCGCGGCGGCTGCCTCGGCCCGCTCGCGTACGGTCCTGGCTTGCGCTTCCGCTTGCCCCAGCAGGGCGAGGGGCGGTGCGAGTTCCGCACGGAGTTCGGCTGAACGATCCGCAGGGACACCGCTCGGTGCGGCCCGGCCAGGCGTTGCCGCCGACCGGAACCTTGTCAGAATGTCCCGGAAACCCGTCACGAACTCTCCTCCCGGTGAGCCCTGGGCCTCGCTTCCCAGTCTCCTTGGTAGGCGACGGCGTGTCGCGCCGCACCGGCCCGTCCGTCCCTCGTGCAGGGCCGTTCGGCCCGGAGGCCGCGCCCGTCGATCAGTGCGAGACTGACCGCGTAGGTGGACGGCGTCCTCGGGAGGCAGCCGTGAGCGACATCGAGCACAGCTCCACGCAGAAGGAAGCCCGCCGCGCCGCCCCGGGCCGTCCCTGGACACCTCAGGAGGAGCCACGCCGGGACGCGTTGGGCCGTTACCTCGCCGCAGTCGCCGCCGCCGCGTCGGCCCGGAGCGCCCAGGAGCCGGGGGAGGCGCCCGGCCCGGAGACGCCTGCCGCACCGGGTCCGCCCGTCCGGGAACCTGTCGTGCTCCGGGTGAGGGACGTCATGCAGGTGCCTGCGGCCTCTGTCCCAGGCGACATGCCGTTCCTGGAGGTGGCCCACACACTCTCCCGCGAGCAGGTGAGCGCCGTTCCGGTGGTCGACGCCGACGACCACGTGATCGGTGTCGTCTCGGAGTCGGATCTGCTGGCCAAGGCCGCCGTCATGGCCGAACCTCACCGGCACGGACCTGTCGGCAGGATGTGGCAGCACCGCCTGTACGACAAGAGCCGCGGCGACACGGCGGCCACGTTGATGACGTTCCCGCCGGTCACCGTCCACCCCGCGCAGCGGGTGGCGGACGCCGCTTGGACCGCCGCCCAAGCCCGGCTGAAGCGGCTTCCTGTGACCGACTACCGCGGCCGGCTCGTCGGCGTGGTGAGCCGGCGCGGCCTGCTGCGAGCGTTGATCCGTGACGACGCCGAGATCCGGGCCGAGGCCGAATCCCTGATCGGTCGGCATCTGCTGGATCCGCACGCCGGTCAAGTCACCGTGGAGAACGGCGTGGTGACGATCACGGGGCGGCTGGACAGGGCCGTGGTCCCCGAACTGCTCGCTTCGCTGCGGAACATCGACGACGTGGTGGAAGTCGTCGACGACATCGAAGCGGTCTGAGCCGTGACTCTCCGCCGGGCGCATGTCACTGCGCAGCGGAGACGAGGAAGTCGGCGCCGGCAGCGAGCGTGGTGAGCCGGGAGGCGTCCTCGTCCTCGATGCGTACGCCGGACCGCTCGCTGAGGACCTCCACGAAACTCAGGAAGTCCAGCGAGTCCATTTCCAGCACGTCACGGAACGCGTCGTCGGGCCCCAGCGCGGCGACGTCGGCGCCCGGGACGACACGGGTGAGCGATTCCTTGACCATGTCCATTGCCTCGGTTCGATTCATGTTCACAGCTGCTCCGGGTTCTGCAGGAGGCGGGAGACCGCCGTGAGATAGCGGGCACCGACGGCACCGTCCGTCGCCCGGTGGTCGGCCGAGAGGGTCGCCGTGACCGTGGGCCGCACGCCCAGCAGGCCGTCGACGGCACACGGACGGTCGGCCACCTTCCCGAAACCGACCAGGGCGACCTGGGGCGGGTGGATCACACCGAAGACGGTTTCCACGCCCTGGTCGCCGAGGTTGGTGACGGTGATGGTCGCCTCGGACACCTCGGAACCGCGCAGCCTGCCGGCGCGAGCCCGGGTGACCAGGTCCTTCAGGGAGTTCATCAACTGCGGGAGCGCCAGGGTGTCGGCGTGGTGCAGAGCAGGGGCCACGAGCCCTCCGCCGCGCAGAGACACGGCCACTCCGAGGTGGATCCCCTCGCCCGGCGTGAAGTGGTCCTCGGTCCAGAAGCCGTTGAGTTCGGGAACTTCCCTGGCCCCCAGGGCCGCCGCCTTCAGCAACAGGGCCGCGGGGAGCAGCCGTTCACCGACCGGGCTGCGCCGGTTGTGCTCGTGCAGCCGGCCCATCGCGGCGGACATGTCCACAGTGGTGGAGAGGTAGTAGTGAGGAATGTCCCGGTTCGCACGGGTCATCAGGCCGGCGATGGCCTGGCGCATGCCTGCGGCCCGGCCCTCGGACGGGCGGGCAGCAGAAGACCGTTGAGCGGAGGCACCGGACGGGGTGGCCCCCGCGAGCTCCTGCGGAGCCGGGGCCGCCGGGCCGGGCGCCGCCCGGCGTACGTCCGCGGCCCGCACGACCGACTCCTTGCCGGTCCCCGTCACCGTGGCCAGGTCGACGCCCAGTTCCGCGGCGAGCCGCCGGGCGAAGGGGGTGGCGCGCACGCGCGGTGGCCCCGGAGCGGCTCGGGCGGCCACGGCTGCCTCGACATCGGTCCGGGTGACGCGCCCTCCCGGTCCGGAGCCGTGCACCGTTTCCAGGTGGACGCCGCTCTGCTCGGCGAGATGCCGGATCAGGGGGCCGGCCTCGGCATGGCCGTCCTGCGGAGCGCCGGAAGGAGCCGGTGCCGGGGCAGGGGCGGGCTCGGGTGGCGCAGAAGGGAACTCGGCGGACGTGGCGGGCCCGGGTGGCGCAGAAAGGAACTCGGCGGGCGTGGCGGGCCCGGGTGGCGCAGAAGGGAACTCGGCGGACGTGGCGGGCTCTGTGGGTACGGAAGGCTCGGCAGAGCCGCCCTTCTTCCGCGTGCGACGGCCGGGCGGTCGCTTCTCGGCGGGCCCTATCAGCGCGAGCGGCGTCCCCACCGGGACCGTCGTGCCGGGCTCGACGAGCAGCTCCGTCATCGTCCCGGTTGCGAAGCACTCCACCTCGATCGTCGACTTCGCGGTTTCGACGACGGCGACCGGATCGCCCTTGTGCACGAGGTCACCGGGTCCCACCAGCCACTCCAGGAGCGTGCCCTCGTCCATGTCGGCGCCGAGGGACGGCATGGTGAACTCGGCCATGGTCAGTCCACCGCCCGGTGGGCGGCCGCGACGATGTCGGCGGTCTGCGGCAGAGCGGCCTCCTCCAGCCGCCGGGCGTACGGAATGGGCACCTCGGCGCTGCACACCCGCTCCACGGGCGCGTCCAGTTCGTAGAAGGATGCCTCCGCGATGCGGGCCGACACCTCGGCGGCCAGGCTTCCCGTCCGCCATGCCTCGTCGATGACCACCGCACGGTGGGTACGGGCCACAGAGGCGGCGACGGCCTCGGCGTCGAGCGGGCGGAGCGTACGCAGGTCGATCACCTCGGCGCTGATGCCCTCGACGGCCAGTTCGTCCGCCGCCGCGAGGGCCTTGGGCAGCGAACCGCCGTACGTGATGAGGGAGATGTCGGTGCCCGGCCTGCGGATCGCGGCATGGTCCAGGTCCACCGGTGCGGTGGGCGGCAGAAGTTCACCGGAGACGTTGTACAGGCTTCCGTGCTCGAAGATCAGTACGGGGTCGGGGTCGGCGAGCGCCGGGGCCAGCATGTGCCGCGCGTCCTCAAGAGTGGCGGGAGAAAGGACGCGGATGCCGGGGATGTGCGCGTACCAGCCCTCCAGGCTGTGCGAGTGCTGGGCGGCGAGCTGCCGTCCGGCGCCCGTGGTCATGCGGATGACCAGCGGCACGGGCAGCTGACCACCGGACATGTGCAGCAGGGTGGCGGCGTTGTTGAGGATCTGGTCGAGGGCCAGCAGGCTGAAGTTGACGGTCATGATCTCGACGACGGGCCGCAACCCGGCCAGGGCGGCACCGATACCGGCACCGACGAACGCGGACTCCGACAGCGGGGTGTCACGGACGCGTTCGGGGCCGAACTCCTCCAGCAGACCGAGGCTGACGCCGAAGCATCCGCCGTACCTGCCCACGTCCTCGCCCATGAGGAAGACACGGTCGTCGGAGCGCAGAGCCTCCCGGAGCGCCTCTCGCATCGCCTCACGGTAGGTCGTCTTGGCCTCGTGGGTCCCCTCGCCGCCCATGGTCAGCTCACCGCCTCCGCCGAGGAACTGGTGACGTGGTGAAGGAGGTTCTCGACAGGCTCCTCGGGTGCCCGTTCGGCCGCTTCGACGGCGTGGTCGATCTCGGTGGTGATCCGCTGCTCGATCGCCTCGACGTCCTTGTCCCTCAACTCACCGTTCTCGCGCATACGGTCCCTGAGCAGGCGGATCGGGTCACGGGACCTCCACTGCTCGATCTCCGTCTTGTCGCGGTAGCGGTCCGGGTCGTACATCGAGTGGGCGCGGAAACGGTAGGTGCGCAGTTCCAGGAAGTGCGGCCCGGTGCCGGCCCGGATGCCCTCGACGGCCCGCCGTGCGGCCTCCTCGACGACTTCGACGTCCATGCCGTCCACGCTCCAGGCGACCATGCCGTAGGAGGCGGCGCGCATGGCCAGATCGGTCTGTGCCTCGTGCCGCTCCAGCGCTGTGCCCATGGCATAGCGGTTGTTCTCACAGACGAGCAGCAACGGCAGTTTCCACAATGCCGCCAGGTTCGCGGTCTCGTGGAACTCGCCCTCGGCGAAGGCCCCGTCGCCGAAGAAGCAGCAGGTGACGTCGGTCCGCCCGCGCATACGGTCGGCGAGCGCGAGTCCGGCGGCCAGCGGGAGCCCGCCGGCGACTATGGCGTTCCCTCCGTAGAAGCGGCGGCTCGCGTCGAACAGATGCATGGAACCGCCCCGGCCGCCGCTGCAACCGGTCGTCCTGCCGTACATCTCGGCCATGACGGCATCGGAGGTGATCCCGCGGGCCAGCGCGTGGCCGTGCTCGCGGTAGGTGGAGACGACCGCGTCCCCGGCGGTCAGTGCCCCGTTGACGCCGACGGCGACGGCCTCCTCACCGATGTAGAGGTGGACGAAGCCGCGGATCTTCGCGGCGCTGTACAACTCGACGCACCGTTCCTCGAAGTGCCGGATGCGCAGCATCGACTCCAGCAGGTCCGTCCGGTGTCCGGTGCTCGCGCTGCGCTTGGTCTTCGCCGTCTTCCTACGAGGCTTCGGCTGCGCGGGGTCCTTCCGCGTGCGGGTGGGGCGGGCCACGCTCATGCGGATCCCTCCAAGGTCGACACGTCGCCCATGGGCAGGCCGAGTTCTCGTGCGCGCAAGAGGCGACGCATCACCTTCCCGCTGCGCGTCTTGGGCAGGTTCTGGTCGAACGCGATCTCCCTGGGCGCGACTGCGGGGCCCAGCTTCCGGCGGCCGAAGGCCAGCAGCTCCCGCTCCAGACCCGGGGTCGGCTCGGCACCGGGCCGCAGCGACACGAACGCCTTGACCACGTTCCCGGCCACCGGGTCCGGCCGTCCGATCACCCCGGCCTCGGCCACCGAGGGATGCTCCATCAGCGCGCTCTCCACCTCGAACGGACCGATCAGATGCCCGGCGGACTTGATGACGTCGTCCGCGCGCCCCACGAACCAGTACCAGCCGTCCGCGTCGCGCCTGACCAGGTCTCCGGTCAGGTACCACCCGCCCGCGAAGGCGGCGTCGTAGCGGTCCTTGTCGTGCAGGTAGCCGCGGAACATCGACGGCCAGCCCGGCCGTAGCGCCAACTCACCCTCGACATCGGGGCTCTGCACCTGCGTGACGGTGCCGTCGATGACCTGTGCCCGGCCGTCCTCGCCCTGCTTCAGCACGGCCACGTCGATGCCGGGCAGCGGGCGTCCCATCGAGCCGGGCCGGATCTCGCAGGCCGCGAAGTTCGCGATCATGATGCAACCGGTCTCCGTCTGCCACCAGTTGTCGTGCACCGGCAGCCCCAGCACGTCCCGTCCCCACACGACGGCCTCCGGATTGAGAGGCTCTCCGACGGACGCGATGAAACGGAGGGCCGAAAGGTCGTAGGAGCGCGGCAGGTCGTACGGGCCCTGGCGGGGCGTGGCGCGCATGAGCATACGCAGGGCCGTGGGAGCCGTGTACCAGACGGTGACCCGCTGTTCGCCGAGGATCCGGTACCAGCGACGGGCGTCGTAGTCGCCCTCGTCGACGACCACCGTCACGCCGTGGACGAGCGGGGCGATGATGCCGTACGACATGCCGGTGACCCAGCCGGGGTCGGCGGTGCACCAGTACACGTCCTCGGGGTGCAGGTCGAGCGCGTACGCGGCGGTGGCGTAGTGGGCGACGACAGCCTCGTGGACGTGCACCGCGCCCTTGGGGGTTCCCGTCGTGCCACTCGTGAAGTGGAGCAGGGCCATGTCGCCGGGCGAGGTCGGCGGGATGGCGAAGGCGTCCGGGGCGGCGGCCATCAGGTCGTCGAAGGAGGCGGTGCCCGTCTGTTCCTCAGCGCCGGGGCCGACGATCAGGACGTGTTTCAGCCCGGGAACCGACGCCCGGCGCTCGGCGACCTTGCGCCGGTAGAGGGCAGCGGTGGTGACCAGGACCTGCGCGTCACCGAGCCGCAGCCGCTGCATCACGGGGTCGGGGCCGAAGGCGGAGAAGAGAGGGCAGAGCACGCTGGTGTTCTTCAGTGTGCCCAGCACCGTGGTGTAGAGCTCGGGACAGCGGCCGAGCAGGGTGAACACCCGGTCTCCGGGTCCGACACCGAGTGACCGCAGGACGTTCGCGAAGCGGGCGGTCAGGCGGGCGAGTTCCGCGTACGTGACAGTCGAGACGGAGTCGTCGCGGGCGACGCAGCGCAGCGCCGCCTTGTCCGCGAGGTCCGAGGCAGCGTGCCGGTCGACCGCCTCGTGGGCCATGTTGAGCCCGCCGCCGGGCAGCCCGGCGAGTGCGGTACGCGCCTGCGACCAGCTGAAGGTGGAACGGGACTGCTCGTAGTCGGTGAGTCGGGGCGGGACGACCGGTGCGGTGTCCTTGTCGATCGTTTCCCAGTGCATGGGCTGCTCCTCCCGGCACTGCCCCTGCTCTCCAGAGTCGCCGAGCCCGGCCTTCACTGCACCTTGGCCGCAGGACAGGACCGACGGGACGGACGACGGTGTACGTCATGCGTCCGTGGAGCCGGGGGCCGCCCGCTTCTTGCGGGCCCGAATCGCACGGTGCGCGGTCTCACTCCGTTTCCCCGTGCCTCCTTGTGGCCCTCGGCTCAATTCCATGACACTGCCGTTCGCCGTCGGCTTGTAGGGCCGGACGGCCCTGATGGCGGTCCGGTCGGCCCGTACGGCCCTTTGGGGGCAGGCGGTTCACTCACGGTGCAGCAGGACTTTGAGGGCACCCGTGCTGCCGCCGTGTGAGAACACCTCGTAGGCCTCCTCCATCCGGTCCAGGCCGAAGGTGTGGGTGACCAACCGGGAGACGGGCAGACGTCCGAACCTCACCAGCTCCAGCAGCCAGGGAGTGGAGGACGTGTCCACCTGGCCGGTGCTGATCGTCACGTTCTTGCGCCACAGGGATTCGAGATGCAGCGTGACCGGTTTGCCGTGCGTGCCGATGTTGGCGATATGCCCGCCCGTACGGACGGCACGGGTGCACAGGACGAACCCCTCCGCTTCACCGGATGCCTCGATGACCACGTCGGCTCCTGGTCCCTCGGACAGTTCGGCGATCATCTTCCCCGGCATCTCGGCAGCATCAGCGCCCAGGCGTGCGGCGGCTTCCAATCGAGCGGCGGACAGGTCCACGACGATGATTCTGCGGGGCGAGTAGAGACGGGCGATGGCCACCGTGGCGAGTCCGACGGGACCCGCTCCCACAACGACCACGGTGTCTCCCGGGCTCACATGGCCGTTGCGCACTCCGACCTCGTAGGCGGTGGGAAGAACCTCGGCGAGCAGGACGGCGTCGCTCAGCGCGAGGGCGGAGGGCCGTCGGTGGGTGGAGTAGTCGGCGAACGGCACCCGCACGAACTCGGCCTGCGTCCCGTTGATCAGACTTCCCAGGATCCATCCACCGCCCCCGCGGCACTGTCCGCCCATGTTGTCGCGACACGCCCGGCAGTGGCCACAGGCCGAGACGGACGAAATGATCACCCGGTTCCCTCGGCGCAGGTCGTGGACGTCCCTGCCCACCTCCACGACCTCGCCCACGGCCTCGTGGCCGAGGATCGTCCCCGGTTTCACCTCCGGAAGGTCTCCCCGCAGGATGTGCAGGTCACTGCCGCAGACGGTCGTGGCCTCGACCCGCACGACGGCATCGGTGGCCTCCTCGACGGCAGGGTCCGGGACGGTGTCCCAGGAGATCTGTTCCGGGCCGTGGTAGACGAGCGCTCGCACGGTACTCACTTCCTCGTTCCGTCATCTCCACGGTCGCTCCCGCCGGGCTCCCGGGCAACGCAGCCGCCCGAGCACCTCGGTCCCCCCGGACCGAAGCGCGCCTGCGTCGAGCCGGGCACCGATGTCCTGCGGAGGTGCCGCTCAGCCATGAGGAACGACAGCGACGGGGCAGCTCCCGTGATGGATGGCGGCCTGGGCCACGGGACCCAGGTGGGGTGCCAGGCCGTGCCGGTGCGCGCGCCGGCCGACGACCAGCAGCGCGGCGCCTTCGGCGGCCCGTACGACCGCTTTGGCAGGGCCGGCGAGGTGGACGCTGTCGCTCACCTCCACCTGCGGGTACTTCTCGCGCCAGGGCCGGAGCGCCTTGCTGAGTTCCTTCTGGGCGTCCTTCGTCATCTCTTCGGTGACGCCGTGGTCCACACCCCAGGGCACGCGGGCGTGGAGCGGCACACTGCGTCCGTGGACGGCCAGGAGAGGAACGCCCCTGGCCGCGGCGGAGTGGAAGGCGAAGTCGAGCACATCGTCGGAGGATCCGTGCAATTTCACAGCCGCGACCACGCGGGCTGCGGGTGCCGGGGCTGCTCCTTCCTGTGCGGTCTCGGCGCGGACCAGCACCACCGGCCGCTCGGCCCGTGCCACGACGGGCAGGCTGACGTCGCCCAGGAAATAGCTCTCCACGGGCTCCAGCCCCCGGGAACCGAGCACGGTCATCTCGGACTCCGACGCCGCTCGGAGCAGGGCGCTCTGGGCATCCTCGGCGACCAGATCCCCGACGACGGACAAGCCCGGGTGACGTGCGCGGAGTTCGGCTTCGGCGGTGTGGACGAGACGCTTCGCCCAGTAGTTCTGATCGACTTCCGAGGGGACGTCCGTCGGTTCCGGCGCCAGCAGTGGCCACGCGTGCAGGAGGTGCAGGGTGAGCTTGCGCTTCTGGGCCTCGTCGGCGGCCCAGCGGGCTGCGGCAAGGCTCTCGGGTGAGCCGTCCAGGCCCACGGTGACGATTGCTTGCATGGCGGCGGCCTCCGTCTCGTACGAAGCTGGAGTTGACGGTGAACGGGTCCGCCGGCGTGGATCTTCCGGACTTCGCCGGCATGCCGGGTGGGGCGTGCTCTCTCCTTCGAGGAGTACCCCAATCTCCTCCGCGGCGCATGTGGACCGGCGAATGAGAGGACCGACGTGGAGTCCGGCACGAAAGGAGACGGGGCCGGTGTCGATTCCCGTGGTGGTCGGCGTCGACGGGTCCGTGGCAAGCCTGGAGGCGGTCGACTGGGCTGCCGCCGAGGCGGGCCGCCACCAGGTTCCGCTCCACCTTCTGCACGCGGCGGCAGACGACCGCGAGGCATCCGACGTGATCGACGCCGCCTCGGAGCGTGTCAGGGAAGCCGCACCCACGGTGCGCCTGTCGAGCGAGTTGCGGCACCAGGACGCGGCTTCCGCCCTGGTCGACAAGGGGCGCAACGCCTTCGCGCTGGTGCTCGGATCCCGGGGGCTCGGTGGCCTCGCCGGGATGCTCCTGGGCTCGGTCGGCCTGGCCGTGGCGGCACGGGCGGACTGCCCTGTCGTCGTGGTCCGCGGCGCGGCGGACCACAGGGGCGTCCGGTTCGGGACCGTCGTGGTGGGTGTCGAGGACGGGGAGAGCAGCGGTACGGCTGTCCGGTTCGCGTTCCGGGAGGCCCGGGTGCGGCGCTGCCGGCTGGTGGCGGTGCACGCCCGGAACACACCGTTCGGCGCCTTCACCACACCTCAAGCCCCTTCCCGGTACGCCCTGGAAGCGCAGCAACGCCCGCCGGAGCAGGTACTCGACGACGCCCTGCGCGGCAGCGCGGAGCAATACGGGGACGCCCCGGTGAGCCGCAGGGTGATCGAGGGACCCGCGCGCCAGGCGCTGCTGGAGGCGGCTTCCGGCGCGGACCTGCTGGTCGTCGGCGCCCGCAGGAGGCAGGGGCATCTGGGTTTGCAGCTGGGACTGATCAATCATGCGGTACTGCATCACGCGCCGTGCCCGGTCGTGGTCGTTCCCCAGATATGACCGTGCCGGACCCGGCTGGGACCCGGCGGGGACGGGGCACGTCTGTGGCCGGCCGGCGTGGGGCCGGACGGCGGCTCCGCAGGGACTTTCGGCCCAGTGACCGGACTCCACCCGCCGTTCGATGGTGGGACGGAGAGATGGAGGAACGGACCAGCAACCTGCTGGAGGCCGACTCATGAGTGCACAAGGTTCACCGTCAGCGTCCGGCCCGTCCCCGCCGCATCAGGAGCACACCTCGAAGGGGGCGAACCCCCTGCGGCGTACGTCCGACAGGGTCGAGTCCTGGATTCTCACCTTCTTGATGTGCGTGTTCGTCGTCGGCATGCCGGCGGCGGCGCTGGGTGCCGGGCTGACGGCGTACGAGTCGTCGATGCGCGCTGTGCAGACCCAGTCGGCCGAGCGCCACGAGGTCAGCGCCACCCTGACGTCGGATGCCAAGGGCAGTGCCGAAGACGCGAAGCGACAGGCGCCCGTCCGCTGGACGGATGACAATGGCGCAGTGCGGACGGGAACCACCCTCGTGGAGCCGGGAACGCCCAAGGGCGCGACCGTGCAGGTCTGGGTGGACCGGGACGGAACCCTCACCGAACCGCCGATGAGCACGCTCAACGCCCAGACCACGGGCTGGTTCGTGGGCGGCATGGCGGCGGCGGGCGTCACCGCCGCCTTCTTCGCGGCGCGGACCGGCGTGCACCACGTGTTGGACCGCAGAAGGTACGCGCAGTGGGAGGCCGAGTGGGTCCTGGTGGAGCCCCTGTGGTCCGCGCGCTACCGCAGGTGACGGACGCAGAGACCGGGCGCACACCGAGGAGGTGACGCTCATGTCCGACGCGAGCACCATCGACCTGTACGAGGTCACGATGGCCATGTCCTATCTGCGGGAGGGCATGTCCGGCCCGGCGACCTTCAGCCTCTTCGTGCGCGACCTGCCCCCTGAGCGCGGCTTCCTGGTCGCGGCGGGGCTTGAGTCGGCCCTGGATCATCTCTGCGGCCTCCGTGTCGGCCAGGAAGACGTCGACGCCTTCGCTTCCGCCCTGCGCCGGCCGCCCCGGGACCTTCGGGCCCTGCTCGGCCTGGAGTTCACGGGCGACGTGCGAGCCGTTCCGGAAGGACGGATCGTGCTGGCGGGAGAGCCGCTGCTGGAGGTGACCGCGCCGCTTCCGGTGGCGCAGCTGGCCGAAACCTACGTCCTCAACCAGCTCAACCATCAGACCACGCTCGCCTCGAAGGCGGCGCGATGCGTGCTCGCCGCGGCCGGGCGTCCGGTCGTGGACTTCTCCTTGCGGCGGGCCCACGGCCCGCAGTCCGGGTTCCAGGCCGCCCGCCTCGGTGCGATGGTCGGCTTCGCCGGAACCAGCAACGTGGCCGCGGCCACGACTGTCGGGATACCTGCCGTCGGCACGATGGCGCATTCCTTCGTGGAGGCGTTCGGCACCGAGGAAGAAGCGTTCCGTGCCTTCGCACGGTCCCACCCCGGCCCTGTGACGTTGCTGGTGGACACCTATGACACCGAGGAGGGTGTCCAGGTCGCGGCGCGCGTCCTGCGGGACCTGGACCGCGGGCCGGGCTCGGCCCTGCGGCTGGACAGCGGCGACCTCGGGGCCCTGGCGGTACGGGCACGAACCGTCCTCGACGGCATGGGCCTGCCGGACGTGCGGATCATCGCCAGTGGCGGTCTCGACGAGTACGCCGTGGACGACCTGGTCCGCTCCGGTGCGCCGATCGACACCTACGCCGTCGGCACCCGCGTCGGCGTCTCGGCCGACGCCCCGTTCCTGGACTCCGCCTACAAAATGGTGGAGTACGACGGACGGCCGGTGATGAAGCTCTCCTCCGCGAAGGCCACGGCACCCGGCCCCAAACAGGTGTTCCGCCGCCCCGGCTACGCCGACGTGATCGGTCTGGCCGACGAGCAACCCCCCGACGACGGCGGGCCGTTGCTGATGACGGTGATGCGGGGCGGGCGGCGCACCGGTGACAGGCCCACGCTCGACGAGTGCCGGGCGAGGTTCGCCGCGGACCTGCGCGAACTGCCGTCGGCGGCCCGCCGAATCGGAACACCGCTCGCGCCTCACGCAACCGTGTCCGAGAAGTTGAGCGCTCTGACCGCCCGGGTCCGTCGCCGCATCGACGAGACGACGTCGGCCCCCGCCCCACGATCCCCGGACGCAGAACGAACCGCGTCCGGACCTCATCGGTCCGTCCCGACGTGAGGAGGAAAGCGATGCCGCACACGACGGAATGGAAGGTTCGGCTGCACTTGTTCGAGGACGACGAGGGGGCGACGAAGGCACGCGCCGTGGTCGACACCGGCACCACCACGCTCACCGGCACCGGCTCCGCGCGCCGTAATCCGGCCGACATCAACGTGCCTGAGATCGGCGACGAACTGGCGGCGGGCAGAGCCATGAACGACCTCGCCCGGCAACTGCTGAACGTTGCCGAGGGTGACATCGAAGACATGGGCGCGTCCCGGCCCGGCACCCGGCAGGCCGCTGGATGGCCCCTGTGAACTCCCGGATCGGAAGGCAAGGAGAATCAGTCATGACACATCCCGTACGACGCGGCCGGGGCGCCCATCCCGTGTGGGATCCGTTCCGTGAGATCGAGGATCTCCGCACCCGCATGGACCGGCTCATGCACGCGACCTTCCCGGTCGCCGGCTTCCCCGAGTTCGACACGGCCGAGGCGTGGGCGCCCCTGGCCGACGTCGAGGACACCGAGGACGCCTACCTGGTGGAGCTGGAGCTCCCCGGTGTGGACAAGGACCAGATCACCGTGGAGGTCGTCGAAGGCGAACTGGATGTCCACGGTGAGATCCAGGAAAAGGAACGCACCGGGGTGGTCCGCAGGCACTCCCGCCGCATCGGGCAGTTCGACTACCGCACGGCCCTTCCCCCGAACGCGGACACCGAGCACGTCAGCGCGGATCTGACGAACGGTGTGCTGACAGTCCGCGTCCCCAAGACCGAACGAGGGAAGCCGCAGCGCGTCGAGATCACCGGTTGATCCGCAGGCACGGCCGCCCGCCTGGACGTGCCAGGTCCGGCAGCCGGCGCCCGTCTCCGCCTGGACATGCCAGGTCCGGCAGGCCGGCGCCCGTCTCCGCGGAGGGCCGACGGTTCCGTCGCCGTCCGCCGACGGGCGCACCGCTCCGCCGGCCGGATGCCCTGTGTGGGCGGCCTCAGGTGGCGGGACCGGGCCGCAAGTCGTCCGTCCGGTACCCCACATGGTCGGCGACCGACACCACGCCGTCGACGCTCCGGCACAACCGCTCGATGACGGGGATCAAGCTGCTGTGCTCGACCGTGCCGTGGAGGCTGACCTGACCGTCGTGCACGTCGACCGTGACGTCCGAGGGAATGAGCCCCATCGTCCGGCGCAGCACGTCCTCGGTGATCTCGTCCCGGATGGCGTCGTCACGGCGCAGGAAGATCCGCAGAAGGTCGCCCCGGCTGACGATGCCCAGGAGCCGGTCGGTCTCATCGACCACCGGCAGCCGTTTGATGTGGCGGCTCTCCATCAGACGAGCGGCCTCGACCACGTTCCACTCCGGACGTGCGCAGATCGCCGGAGCCGACATCAGTTCCTCGGCGCGGGCCCCCTCGGCCTTGGCCCGCTCCCATGCCTCCAGGTGCGGAACCGGGTTCCGGCCCGAGGGGTCGGCCTGGTCGGCGCTCTTGCGCAGCAGGTCGGCCTCCGACACCACGCCGACCGGGTGGTCCCGGTCGTCCACCACGGGTGCGGCGGTGACGTCGTTCTCGGTCAGCAGTCTGACGATCTCTTTGAACGGCATGTCACGCCGCGCCCGCACGACGTCCCGGGTCATGAGCTCGGCGACCGTTCGGTGGTGCATGTTGCCTCCCGGATACGGGCCGCTCGCCTCGCCGACCCGGGGCTCTCGGCCCCATGCGGCGGCGTGTCGAGCGTGGCACGTTGGATACAGCACCATTCTGCGGAGAGGGCGGCGACCATGCGAGCTCACCTCGGCGACCAGCTCGTCATCGAAAGCCCGGCGACCGGTGTCACCAGGCGCGACGGCGAGATCGTGGGACTCCACCACGCGGACGGCACACCTCCCTACGACGTGCGCTGGTCGGACACGGACGAAGTGACGCTCGTGTTCCCCGGGCCCGACGCGCACATCCGCCCGGTCGAGCACGGACAGCCCGGCACGACCCACGAGTTCTCCCGGCCACCCGCGGGTGACGGGGAGAGCGCCGTCGCGGCCTCCCGGCCCACCGGCACCTTCAACCCCGGTGACGTCGGCCGGCGCGTGGCCGTCGAACGTCGCAGGCAGAGGCTCAGCCGAGTGGAAACGGCTCGCCGCGCACGGATGTCGCCCGGCTATCTGGCGTACCTGGAGGAGCGGCCCGCAGACCCGACCGTGGCGACACTCATCAGGCTGGCCGACGCGCTGGGCATCCCCGTCACCGCCCTGCGCGGAGGAGGCGTCGAGCTCCCTCCCGGTCAAGGCCACGCGCTGATGCATCCTCAGCTGAGCGACCTCGGCCCGGAGGAATGCCGCACGCTCCTGTCCACTCACGGGGTGGGCCGCGTGGCGGTGACGGCGTCCGACGGACGTCCGGCGGTCGTCCCGGTCAACTACGAGGTCGTCGACGACACGATCATGTTCCGGACCGCTCCCGACTCCGTTTCCGCGGCCGCCGTGGGAACGGACGTCGCCTTCGAGGTCGACCACGTCGACGAGGCTCTGAGCCAGGGCTGGAGCGTGCTCGCAGTAGGCCCGGCAGGCGTCGTGACGGAGCCCGATGCCGTGCGCAGGCTCTCCCAGCGGGCCCACAGCCGGCCATGGGCGGGGGGTCGACGCGAGATGTGGGTGTCGATCCGGCCCACGAGCCTCACGGGCCGCCGTATCACTCCGGCCGATCAGTAGCGGACGGCACGCGTCACGGCCTTGTCGCGGCCTGCCGCTCACTCACGACGGGACTCGGGTGAACGCCGCCTGTGCGAGAGCCGGTCCGTATGTCGCGGCGGTTCGCAGGCGGTGCGACGGTAGTCACAGGGGGCCTTCAGCAGCCGGACGGATAGGGCGGTGGCGACGATGGAACTCCCGCTGGTCGTGGGCGTCGACGGATCGGACTCCAGCCTGCTGGCAATTGACTGGGCAGTGGACGAAGCGGCACGCCACGGGCTGCCGCTGCGCCTGCTCTACGCCTCCCTCTGGGAGCGTTACGAGGGCGGCCGGCCGTCCCTCAGGACCGATCGTCCGGCTGAGGAGGTCATGGTGGAGCACATCATCGCCTCCTGTACGGAACGTGCCCGGCTCCGCAATCCCGAGGTGAAGGCATCGGGCGAGGTGCTGCCCGACGATGCCGTGTCCGTGCTGCTGGGAGCAGGACACGAGGCGTTCGCCCTGGTCACGGGTTCCCGCGGGCGAGGCGAGGTCGCAGGCCGGCTGCTGGGGTCGGTCAGCCTGGCAACAGCGGCTCGCGCAGTGTGCCCGGTCGTCGTGGTCCGCGGCTCGGATCGGAACCTTCAGGGGGCCTTCGGCCGAGTCGTGGTGGGAGTCGGCGACTCGACCGGCGGCGAGGGCGCCGTACGGTTCGCCTTCCGCGAGGCAAAGGCGCGCGGCTGCGCCCTCACAGCCGTGCGGGCGTGGCGCAGCCCGGCCCGTGAGCACGCAGAGCATCTGCTGATCACGGACGACGCCGCGGGAGCCTACGAGGAACAGGCTTCCAGCCGACTCACCGCCGCCCTTGGTGCATCCGCACGGGAGCACCCCGAAGTCGAGGTACACCGCCGGCCGGTCGAAGGCCCGGCCCACCGCGTCCTGCTTGAGGCGTCGGCCGACGCCGATCTGATCGTCGTCGGCGCTCTGCGTCGGCACGGTCACTTCGGACTGCAACTCGGCAGGGCCGCCCATACCCTGCTGCACCATTCCGACTGCCCGGTCGCTGTCGTCCCTCAGCGGCTCTGAGGATTCCACCGGGCCGGGGCCCCTCGGCTCCTCGAGGAGAGCGGAGTGCGGCGGATGTCGCAGTGGACGTGGCAGTGGGAGGGCTACGACCCCGCTGCCGAGCGGTTGCGTGAATCGCTCTGCACCCTCGGCAACGGCTACTTCGCCACGCGGGGCGCCGTGCCCGAGTGCCGGGCGGGTCTGGTGCACTGTCCCGGAACCTACGTGGCCGGGTGCTACGACCGTCTGAAGTCGACCGTGGCGGGACGACAGGTGGTGAACGAAGACCTGGTCAACCTTCCGAACTGCTGCTCCTGCGATTCCGTCTGCGCCGCACCGAGGGAGCGTGGGGCCGCTGGTTCTCCCCCGACACCCACGCCTTGCTGGACCACCGGCACACCCTGGACCTGCGCCGCGCCACGCTCACCCGCTCGTTCCGCCACCGGGACGACAAGCTAGGCGTACTCGCAGTCGAGCAGACCCGACTGGTGCATATGGGGGACCCGCATGTGGCGGCCTTGCGGACGGTCTTCACCGCCGAGGACTGGTCGGGAGAGATCGAGATCGAGTCGTGCCTCGACGGCGATGTGATCAACAGCAACGTGCACCGTTACCGCGCCCTCGACCGGCGCCACATGACCCGTGTGCGGACAGGGACACAGGCTCCCCACACGGCCTGGTTGAGCTGTCGTACGAGCACCTCGGACATCCGTGTCGCCATGGCCGCCAGGACGGTCGTGGTAGGTCGGCCTGCGGCCTCGTCGGAGCTTCGGCCGACCCGCAGCCGTGCAGTTCACCGCCTGGTGGTCCCGATCGATCCCGGCCGGCCCGTCGCCGTGGAGAAGACCATGGCACTGCACACCTCACGCGACACAGCGATCAGCGACCCACTCGACGAAGCGGTCGACCGCGCCTCCACCGCGGCGGATTTCCCGGCCCTGCTGAACCTCCACGCCGCCGCGTGGGAACGGCTGTGGCGGCACGCGGACATCCGAGTGCCGGGCCAAGCCGGTCGCATCCTGCGCCTCCACCTCTTTCACGTCCTGCAGACACTGTCACCGCACACCGCGGACCTCGACGTGGGCGTCCCGGCTCGTGGGCTGCACGGTGAGGCGTACCGGGGCCATGTCTTCTGGGACGAACTGTTCGTCCTGCCGTATCTCAACCTGCACTTCCCGGAGGTCTCCCGGGCACTGCTGAACTATCGCCACCGGCGCCTTGCGCGGGCCTGCCGGGCGGCCTCCGCAATCGGCAGGGCGGGGGCGATGTATCCGTGGCAGAGCGGAAGTGACGGCCGTGAGGAGACCCAGGAGTGGCATCTCAACCCCCGCTCGGGTCGCTGGCTGCCGGATCACTCCCGGCTCCAGCATCATGTGGGCTCGGCGATCGCATACAACGTGTGGCAGTACTGGGAGGCCACCGGTGACAGCGAGTTCCTGCACACCAAGGGCGCGGAGATGCTGCTGCAGATCGCTCGCTTCTGGGCGGACCTCGCGGAGTTCGACCCCGGCACGGGCCGTTACCGCATCCGCGGTGTCGTCGGCCCGGACGAGTACCACGACGCCTACCCGGGTGCCGTACTGCCCGGACTGGACGACAACACGTACACCAACGTCACCGCCGCCTGGGTACTCACCCGCGCCCTGGACCTGCTGCGCCGCCTCCCCGCCTGGCGCCGGGAGGAACTGTTCGAGCGCATCCGCCTCGACAGCGACGAGCTCCCGCGGTGGGAGGAGATCTCCCGGCGGCTGCGAGTACCGTTCCACCAGGGCGTCATCAGCCAGTTCGAGGGCTACGGCGATCTCGCCGAACTCGACTGGGACACCTACCGGGCGCGCCACACCAGCATCCGGCGGCTGGACCGGATCCTTGAGGCCGAGGGCGACACGGTCAACCGCTACAAGGCGTCCAAGCAGGCCGACGTCCTCATGCTCGGCCATCTGTTCTCGCCCGCCGAGCTGCGCACGCTGTTCCGGCGCCTCGGACACGACCTGGACGACGAAGTCTGGCGCCGAACCGTTGACTACTACCTGCAGCGCACCAGCCACGGCTCCACACTCAGCGGCCTTGTCCACGGCGTGGTCCTCGCCAGGGCCAGACGGGCCGAGGCGTGGAGTTACGTCCAGGAGGCCCTGGAGGCCGACATCGCCGACATCCAGGGCGGCACCACCGCCGAGGGCATTCACCTCGGAGCGATGGCCGGAACCCTCGACCTGGTCCAGCGCGGTCTGACAGGACTGGAACCACGCGAGGACGCCCTGTGGCTGGACCCGGTCCCCCTTCCGGCACTCTCCGAGTACGGATTCTCGCTGCGCTACCGCGGTCACTGGGGAGTCGGAGTGCGGCGCCGGAGCGGACAGCTGGAGATCAGCGTGCCCGACTCGGAGGAGTCACCGATTCGTGTTGTGCTGACCGACCGGGCCGTCACCATCGCGCCCGGGGAGACCTGCACGCTCGTGCTGCCCGCGAGCTGATTCGCGCGTATGGGCGTGCCGGACCCCACGTCTGCCGCCTGATCCGTCAGTTTGGGGCCTGGGCTCCGCAAGCGGGCGCGGCTCCGAATGACAGTGCTGTGGGAGACGTGCAATGAAGTGGTTGGTCTCACTGGTCGGTGCCGGACTCGTCATGGTCAGCTTGCGGGACCTGTTCCACACGCTCTGGCACCCCACCCGCCACGGCGGTCTGAGCCGCCTGGTGATGACGGTGCTGTGGCGACTGGCCCGGCGGATCCGTGCGCGCAGGCGGGTGGTCGGGCTCGTCGGGCCCCTCGCCATGGTGACGGTGGTGGGCATGTGGGCCGGAACCGTCATCATCGGCTGGGCGGTCGTCTACTGGCCTCACATGCCCGAGGCGTTCACCTTCTCGCCCGGTTCCGAGGCGGCTCAGGAGCCGGCGCTCCTCGATTCCCTCTACCTCTCGCTCGTCACGGTGACCACCCTCGGCCTGGGAGACATCGCACCCGCCGAGGGCTGGCTTCGCCTGGTCTCACCGCTGGAAGCCCTTGTCGGCTTCGCCCTGCTGACGGCCACGGTCTCCTGGGTGCTGGAGATCTACCCGGCACTGACACGCAGAAGAGTCCTCGCGATCCGGCTGGCGCTGCTGCGCGACGCCGACCCTGCGACCGGGCAGCTCGACTCCACTGCGGGAGCGCTGCTGCTGGACAGTCTGACCACCGAAGTCGTACGTGTCCGCATCGACTTCACCCAGTACGCCGAGGCGTACTACTTCCATGACGGCGACGACCACTCGTCACTGGCGGCCATGGTCGGCTTCGCCGCCGCCCTCGCCCAGCGCGGACAGACAGCACGACGGCCGGAGGTACGACTGGCCGGCGACCTGCTCGCCGGTGCGCTGGCGGACCTCGCCGCCGTCCTCGACCAGCGTTTCCTCCACACGGGAGGACCACCGGAGGCGGTTTTCGCTGCCTACGCCACCGACCACGGCCGCAGCGGCGCACCGTCATGAGTGCGGGCGCGCCCTCTGCGACGGCGGGATCCAGACGGACATCGTGTTCCTCGGGCCCGCCATGGTCCCACCATGGTCCGGGCCCGCCACGGTCCGGGCCCACCACGGTCCGGGCCCGCCGTGGTCCTCGCGTCCGCGCACGCCTCCGTCCTGCGCACCCGATCACCCGCCGTCACGCGTACTTGCCGTTGTCGCGGGGCCCACCGTGCGGTGACGGATCAGCGTCGCAACCACTCGTCGAGAAGCGCGGCTTCAGCTTTGCTGAGATGGGGCAGTTCGGGCACGAGGGTGCGGAAGGCGGCGACGACGGCCGCCGGATCATGCGTGGCAACAGCGGGCTCGTCCACGAGGATGGCGCGAGTGATCGCGTCGAAGGCGGCGTCGGCCAGGTGCGGGTCGCTCTGCTCCGGTGGCAGGGTCAGCAGGGTGTGGACGGTTCCGACTCCCGCCGAGCGGATGAGGTTGACGGCGTGTTCCTCGCTCACCCGGAGCCGTCCGGCGGCGGCGATTCGGTGCACCCGGTCGGCGAGGACCCGCACACCCTCGGCCTGTGCCGGGGTGTCGCGCGCGCGGGCCGGGTCGAGCAACAGGCCGTAGACGTACGGGTTGGCCAGCCCGAAGCTGATCTGGGTGTTCCATCCGTCTCGGAGGTCTTCCACCGGGTCGGCGGAGGGCTCCGTGGTCTGCTTGCTCGCGACGTGCTCGGCAAAGACCCGCTCCGCGGCGGCATCCAGCAGGTCGTCCTTGTCCTGGAAGATCCGGTAGAGGGCAGGAGGCTGCAACCCGGCCTCATGAGCGACGCGGCGCGTCGTCACCGCCGCCGGCCCTTGGTCGCGCAGCAGGTCGGCTGCGGCTCTCACGATGCGGTCCCGGGTGTCTCGCCGCTGCGCTTTCGATGCCATGGAGACGATGGTATCGCCGGTGCGCCACGTGCATGTTACCGACGATATCGCCATCTCTTCGCGGCGCTACCTGCTCATATCAGCTGCCGTCAACCGATGGATGTTCGAAGGAGCACGAACTCCGCAACCAACGAAAGTATCATTGATATCGATCATTTCATTCCATTGGAAAGGACGTCGGAAGGGAGCCACCAGCGCCGCCATCGACGCGGCACGAGATGCGGGCGCCCCACGCTGCCGCCGAGGAGCACCTCGAGTTCCCGTACTGCGCCCGTCCGATTCGGGTCTGCCCCCAGCGGACCGGCGGGCCGGCCTCCAGATCGAACGGCGTGGCGCTGAGCTGCTGCACCAACTCGCGCACCGCGTCCGACCGGTCACTGGATGACGTCACTGAATGACGCGCCAGAGCGGCGGACCGCCAGCAGCGCGGCGCCCATGTCCGCCGCCGCTCGTGGATCGGACAGGGAGCGGCCCGTCAGCTCCTCGATGCGGCGCAGCCGGTAGCGGACGGTGTTGGGGTGGACGAAGAGGCTCCGTGCCGCGTCCGAGGCGGAGCCGGCGGCGGCGTACCAGTGCTCCAGGGTTTCCAGGAGACGGGCACGCTCCGCGGCCGGGAGATCGAGCAGGGGCTGGAGGACCACCTCCACGAGGTGCGCCGCCTCGGCCGGGGCCGCGGCGACGACCATGGCGAGCGGGTTGTCGTCGAAGCGCGCGATGCCGGGGCCGGTGCCCGGGAGGCCGGCCAGGGCCAGTCGGGCGAAGCGCAGGGCCTGCGGGGTGTCCCGCAGCGAGTGGAAGCACGGACTGACGCCTACGCGGGCGCCGGCACGGCGCAGGATGCGCAGGCAGGTGCCCTCCGCCGACGCCGTGGGCAGGGCGGCCAGACCGATCTGCTGGTCGGGCAGCAGCCGCCAGGCGAAGTGGACCTGGGCCTGACGCAGCGCCGACTCAGTGCCCGCCAGCGGCTCCTCGCCGGGAGCGTCGGCCGCCGCCGCGACGACCACGTAGGGCCCGCGGTCGGGCAGCCCCAGCTCACGGGCGGCCTCCCACAGCGTGCGGTCGGTGATGGCACCGGTGAACAGCGCCTCCACCAGTGCCGAGCGGCGCGCCTGACGCCGTGAGGTCAGCTCGGCGGTGGTCTCCCGGTAGGCTGCCGCGACCGCCTCCGCGTAGCGGCCGAACAGGGCCCAGATCTCCGCGGACTGGGACACCAGTTGGGCGTCGGTGACCTCGGGATGAGTGCGTGCCTCGGCGAGGATGTCCGTCCACAGGAGCTCGAAGCCGATCCGGTACGCGTGCAGGGTGTCCGCCAGTGGCACGCCCTGCTCGGCTCGCAGGCGGCCGGTCTCCCGGGCCGGGTTCGGGTCCTGGGCGTCCGCGCGGCCGAGCTGGTTCAGGAGCAGGTCCGCGTTGGCGGTGCACGAGCGGCGCAGTGAGTCGAAGGGGATCAGCGACTCGTCCTTGTAGGCATCGACGTCCGAGCGGATGCGCTGCGCCATCCGCTCGCCCAGTTCCGGCAGCCTCGCATGCAGTACCGAGGCCACCCCAGAGAGGTTCATTCCCGCAGCGTAACGCCGCTGTTTTGTTCTCGGGAACAATGTGGGAGCACGGACGCTGTCACAGCGCACATAGGCCGTCGCCACGGACATCTGCACGATGTCGTCAGCGTGAACAACGGATTTCGACGGCGACGTTCGTGGAGGCGGTCATGGCCAATCTGGCTCAGTTCCTGGTGGAGACGGCGAGGCGGCAGCCGGACCGCCCCGCGCTGCGGCTGGGGGACCAGGTCACCAGCTACGAGGAGCTCGACGAGCGCAGCGCCCGGGCCGCCGCGCTGCTGCGGGCCGAGGGCGTGCAACCCGGCGACCGGGTCGCGCTGATGCTGCCGAACGTTGTCGAGTTCGTCGCCCTGTACTACGGCGTGCTGCGCGCCGGAGCGGTCGTCGTACCGATGAACCCGCTGCTGAAGACCCGGGAGACCGAATACCACCTGCGCGACTCCGGCGCGGTGATGCTCTTCGAGTGGCACCAAGCGCCCGGCGAGGGTGCGCAGGGAGCGGCCGCCGCCGGAGTGCGGCACATGGCTGTCGAGCCCGCCGCCTTCGCGGGCCTGCTGGCCGGGCACGAGCCGCTGTCGGAGGTGAGCGAGCCGGACGTCGAGGACGTGGCCGTGCTGCTGTACACCTCCGGCACCACCGGCCGGCCCAAGGGCGCCACGCTCACCCACGCCGGACTGCGGCACAACACGGAGGTCAACGCGGCCGAGGTGCAGCGGATGACGGCGGACGATGTGGTGGTGGGCTGTCTGCCGCTGTTCCACATCTTCGGTCAGATCTGCACGATGAGCGTGACCGTGCGCGCCGGTGCCTCGCTCACCCTGATCCCCCGCTTCGACCCGCAGACCGTGCTGGACGCCATCGCCCGCGACCGGGCGACGATCTTCGAGGGCGTACCGACGATGTACGCGGCGCTGCTCCAGCACCCGTCCGAGGCCGACGTGTCCACGCTGCGGATGTGCGTGTCCGGCGGAGCCTCGCTGCCGGTGGAGATCCTGCACGGCTTCGAACGGCGCTTCGGCTGCGTGGTGCTGGAGGGCTTCGGCATGTCCGAGACCAGCCCGGTGGTCACCTTCAACCACCCCGACCGGCCGCGCAAGGCCGGGTCCATAGGCACCCCGATCAAGGATGTGGAGGTGCGGCTCCTCGACGACAAGGGCCAGGACGTGGCACCCGGCGAGATCGGCGAACTCGCCGTGCGCGGGCCGAACGTGATGAAGGGGTACTGGAAGCGCCCGGAGGAGACGGCGGCCACCATCCCGGACGGCTGGCTGCGCAGCGGCGACCTCGCGCGCCAGGACGAGGACGGCTACCTCTACATCGTCGACCGCAAGAAGGACATGATCATCCGCGGCGGCTACAACGTCTACCCTCGCGAGATCGAGGAGGTGCTCCACGAGCACCCGGCCGTCGCGCTGGCGGCGGTGGTGGGCGTGGCCGACACGCATCTGGGCGAGGAGATCGCGGCCGCGGTGGTACTGCGCCCGAACGCGCAGGCCACGCCCGACGAGCTCCGGGAGTTCGTCAAGGAGCGCGTGGCGGCGTACAAGTACCCTCGCGAGGTGTGGCTGGTGGACGCACTGCCGACGGGTCCCAGCGGCAAGATTCTCAAGAGGGAGATCAGCGCGCCGGCGGGGTGAGGGCGACGCAGCCGGGAATCGACGCGTAGCGCTGCTGAACCGTTCCCGGGTTCCCGACGGTTCTGGAGCCCGGGGTCGTGGCCAGGGTCTCGGCGATGCCGAGACCGACCGGACCGCTCACGGGCCTCGACCGCCCCCTTCACCGGCACGGCGATCAGTCAGAACATGCCGATCACGCGATTCCACGGCCATCGGTCCGCCGACGCGGCCGGCGCCACCACCGCCGCGACGCCATCACCATTCGCCGCCGAGCAGCGACTTCGAGACCGACCGCAGTATCCGCCGTGCCGCTTCAGACGCCGGACGAGAATCGTCATCACCTCCACCACCGCACGAACACGAGTCATGCGGCGCACAGGTCGCGACTGTTCAGCTTCCGCCCGGCTCTTCGACGTGGCGGCGCACGCCCGCATCAGCGCGGGAATACGACCGTCAGCAGACGATAGAGCTCGGCGCGCTCGGCGTCGGACAGTTTGTCCAGACCGGTCTGCGTCTGCTCCATCCGTTCGCGGATCGTGTCGATCGCCTCCTGACCCGTCTCGGTGAGGGCGACGTTCTTCACGCGGCGGTCGGTGGTGCTGACCTCGCGGTGCACCAGGTCGCGCTTTTCGAGGCGGTCGATGATCCCGGTCATGTTCGACGCGTCACAGGCGAGGGTGTGCGCGAGCGAGCGCATCGAGGCGGGCGCGCGGCGCAGCACCGTGAGGGTCTTCGCCTGGCTGGAGGTCAGGCCCATGTCGGCGGCCGCGGCCGTGAAGTCGGCGTAGTGCGTGCCGACCGAATGGGCGAGCAGCTCCATGAACTGCGCCTTGGACGGGGTGGGTGGCATGCGGCGAGACTACCGCACAAAGCTTGAACACATCAACTTTTGACATCTACCGGAGTCTATTATTTGATGCCTTCAAGCATCGAGAACCTCAATGGTCTGACTCCTCGACCATCCATCGGTGCTTCTGCCTTCCGCCCTTCGGGCAACCACAGCTTCCACCGGAGAGAAGACCGTGAAGTCCTCCCTTGCCGCCGCGCCCGAGCGCCGCACCGGCAGCCTCAGCCTCGTCCTGGTGCTGGGACTCGCCGCCATGGTCGTGTCGATGATGCAGACCCTGGTCATCCCGATCCTCGGCATCATCCAGAACGACCTCGGCGCCACCACGGCCCAGGTCAGCTGGGTCACCACCGCCACCCTGCTGTCGGCCGCGGTCTTCACGCCGCTGCTGGGCCGCCTCGGCGACCAGCGCGGCACGAAGCCGACGCTGCTCGGCGTGCTGGTGGTGATGGTCGCCGGTTCCGTGCTCGCCGCGACCACCAGTTCGATGCTGTGGCTCATCGTGGCCCGCGTGATGCAGGGCGCCGCCACCGCGATCTTCCCGCTCGCGCTGTCCGTGCTGCGCGCAGAGGTTGCCCCGGCGCGGCTGCCCGGCGCCATGGCCCTGGTCAGCGGGACGCTCGGGTTCGGCAGCGGTCTCGCCCTGGTGAGCGCCGGACTCCTCTCCCAGGGTGCGAACCCCGACTACCACCAGGTCTTCTGGCTGGCCGCCGCGCTGGCCGTCGCCGCCCTCATCGCGGTTGCGGTCGTCGTCCCGGCGCCCCGGGCCCGGACGGGCGGGCGCACCGACTGGCTGGGGGCCGCCGGTCTCGCCCTGGTGCTCGTCCTGCTCCTGCTGCCCATCTCGCAGGGCCACACCTGGGGCTGGACCTCGGCCCGCACGCTCGCCCTGTTCGCCGGCGCCGCGGTCATGACCGTCATCTGGGTCCTCGTCGAACGCAAGGTCCGCGACCCCCTGGTCGACATGAAGATGTTCGTCCACCGGCCGGTGCTGTTCACCAACCTCGCCGGACTGCTCGTCGGATTCGCCATGTTCGCGCAGTTCATCGGCGTCTCCTACCTCGTCCAGACACCCTCTGAGATCGCCGGCTACGGATTCGGCGCCTCCGTCCTGCGCGCCTCCGTCGTCTACCTGCTGCCCTCCGCCCTCGTCTCACTCGTCGCCGCCCAGTTCGGAGGCGTGCTGGTGCGCCGTATCGGCGCGCGTCTCACCCTCGCCGCCGGCGCCGCCTTCGGCGTCATCGGGTTCGCCTGGCTGACCCTCGCCCACGACACCACGGCGTCGGTGATCCTGGCCGGCATGGTCGTCGGCGTCGCCGTCAGCTTCGGCTACGCCGCGATGCCCGCCCTGATCGTGGCCGGTGTCCCGCACCACCAGACCGGAATCGCCAACGGCATCAACTCCATCTCCCGCTCCACCGGCAGTGCGATCGGCAGCGCGGTCGTCACCTCCCTGCTCGCCTCCAAGACGCTCGACAACCTGCCCGCCGGAGTCCCCGCGCTGCCCGCCGAGAGCCAGTACACCCTGAGCTTCGCCCTCGCAGGCATGGCATTCCTGCTGGTCATCGGCGTGGCCATGGTCGGTTTGGCGATCCGCCGCAGGCCCCCGTCGCCCGCCATCGGCGCGCCCGCCGCGTCCAGCGCCGACGAAACCGCGAGCGCCGCGTCGAGCGACGGCGAGACCACACCCGTCCCACCGAACGACGGCAAGACCACACCCGTCCCGCCGAGCGACGGCGAAGTCACGCCCGAACGTACGGCCGTCACCGCCTGACCGCACCACCGGCACGGCCACGACGCTCCTTCTCCTCGATGCCGACCGACCTTCCCCGACCGGAACAGGGACACGACTGTGACTGACACCAAGGCAGCCTTCACCCTCGACGACAGCTTCACCGCCGCCGAAGCCACCGCGCTGGTCGACCGACTGCGCGCCACCTTCCGCACCGGCCACACCAAGCCACTGGCCTGGCGCCGGCAGCAACTGACCCGTCTGCGCGACCTGCTCACCGACAACCGCGCGGCGATAGCCGAGGCCCTCTACACCGATCTGCGCAAGAACCGCGCCGAAGCCGACGCCATGGAGATCGACCTCACGATCGCCGAGATCGACGAATACCTGGAGCACCTGGAGGAGTGGACCGCCCCGCAGCCCGCCCCCGTGACGGTGCCCGGCGTCCCCGGCAGCACCGCCCGCACCGTGTTCGACCCCCTGGGTGTCGCCCTGGTCATCGCGGCGTGGAACTACCCGGTCAACCTGCTGCTCGTGCCCGTCGCGGGCGCGCTCGCCGCCGGGAACGCCGTCGTCATCAAGCCCGCCGACTACGCCGCCCGCACCTCGGCACTGCTGGCCGAGCTCCTGCCCGCGTACCTCGACACCGACGCCATCGCAGTCGTCGAGGGCGGCGCACCGGAGACCACCGTGCTGCTGGAGCAGCGCTTCGACCACATCTTCTACACCGGCAACGGCACCGTCGGCCGCATCGTGATGACCGCCGCCGCGCGGAACCTCACCCCCGTCGTCCTCGAACTCGGCGGCAAGTCACCGGTGTTCGTGGACCGCGACGCCGACATCACCACGGTCGCGCAGCGCCTGGCCGTCACGAAGTTCGCCAACGCCGGACAGACCTGTGTCGCCCCCGACTACGTCCTCACCGACCCGGACACCGCCACCGGGCTCCAGGCCGCCCTCACCGATGCGATCAAGGGGCTGTTCGGTGAGCACCCGCAGACCTCCGACGCCTACGGACGGATCATCAACGAGCGGCACTTCGACCGGCTGTCCGCGCTGCTGGCCTCCGGCCGCACCGTCACCGGCGGGCAGACCGACCGCGCGGACAAGTACATCGCCCCGACCGTGCTGGCCGATGTCCGGCCCGACGAACCCGTGATGCGGGAGGAGATCTTCGGCCCCATCCTGCCGATCCTGCCCGTCGCGGACCTGGACGAGGCCATCGGGTTCATCAACGACCGCGACAAGCCGCTCGCCCTGTACGCCTTCACCGACAACAACACCACGAAGCGCCGCCTCGCCGCCGAGACCTCCTCGGGCGGCCTCAGCTTCGGCCTGCCGATGCGCCACCTCGCCGTGCCGACGCTCCCCTTCGGCGGCGTCGGTGAGAGCGGCATGGGCAACTACCACGGCCGCTACTCCATCGAGACGTTCAGCCACCGCAAGGCCGTCCTCGACGTCCCGCTGAGTTGAACCATCCCTGCCCCCTCCTCGGAAGAAGGCCTCTTCGTGCGCGAAGTGACTTCGCAGTACGCCACCCCAGTGGCCAACGACCTCGAACTCAGCAGCAAGGAGCAGGAACGCACCATGAACGCTGCGCTGCTGGAGCAACTCGCCGCCGGCAAGTACATGCTGATCACCAGCTACCGCAGGAACGGCGCCCCCGTCGCCACCCCGGTGTGGGTGGTGCGCGACGGAGACACGCTGGGCGTGCGGACCCCGGCCGACTCCTGGAAGGTCAAGCGGATCCGGGCCCGCGGCGACATTCTCGTCGGCCCCTGCGACCTGCGCGGCACCCCGACCGGTGACTCGGTCCCGGCCACCGCCGAGATCACCGACGCCGCGACCGGCGCCCGCTACCGCTCACTCATCGCCCGCAAGTACGGCATCGTCGGCCGTCTCATGATCTTCGACAGCTGGCTGCGCGGAGCGAACCGGACGCTGGGCATCCGCGTGCGGCTCACCCCGTGACGCGCTGACGCACCGTCTGGGGGGGTCGGATTATCCGGACAGCGCAGAGCCAGCAGCAGACGGAACCTGGCATCTTCGCTGCCTTCGCCCGCTTCGTACTCTTCGGCGGCGGAATGGGGCTCGCCTCCAGCTTCGCCGTAGCGGCCCTCGCCTCCTGGATTTACCGGAGCCTGGCCAACGCTCTGATCACCGCGGCTGCACCAACTGGTGGCGGCACCCGGATCGGTGCTGGAGCAGGTCGTCTACCTGTCCTGCGGCATGAGGGGCTCGGCTTCTCCGAGCCCATGCTGTGCGGGCTCGGCTCCGGGCTGTCCTTCATCTACTGGGACGGCAGAACCATGGACTTTCCCTCCCTGGAAGCCGGGTCGAGCCGTTCGAGCTCACCAGGAGCCTGACCGCCGTACTCGGGTTTGAGCTGCCGACGCGCCGATCGTCGCCTGCTCGGTGTTGATGTGGCGACTGGGAGCTGATGACGAGCCCCGCCGGTGCCGAGCAGTGGACTCCCACGGATCCTGCGGCCAAGGGAACGGTGCCCGACGCTCATGATCCGTCGAAGAGGCACGCTCCCATGCTGCCGACGACGGATCTCGCGCTGAAGCTGGATTCCGGTCTACGGGGACCGCGCCGGCCTGTTGTCGCTTGTTCCCGCCGACGGACAGCGGAGTCGTCATCGCACCACCGACATCACCACCCGGTGCCCGGGGAGCCGGGTCCGCATCGACCCCGAAACGTGATCCGCCACCGGCTTCAAGACATCCCAACCAGTCGGTATGGTGCGCCGCTGAGTCATTTCTCCCCGTTCACCTCGAGGGATCCGAGCCGCAGTGGAAGGCCAGGCGATGACACACTCCGACGAGAACCGGTATCCACCACCAGCGTCCCCGGCATGGCACCGGCCGCACACCGATCCCCAGCCGTACGGGTACGGCGCCCCTCACTACGACACCCCTCGCTACGACGCCCCTCACTACGACGCGCCTCGCTACGACGCGCCTCGCTACGACGCGCCTCGCTACGAGCCGTACGGGCAAGCCCCTTGGGACGAGCCGTACGCGCAGGAGGCTCCTCGGCACGGCGCCGATCTCGCCGCCCTCCGCTCGGCCTACCGACTGCTCCGCCGAGTCTCCACGCTCACCGCGCTCGGCTCCTTCGTGCTGTATGTCGTGCTGTCCTGCGGCGCCCCGGAGCTGATGGGGTCCAAGATCGCCGGCGAACTGAGCCTGGGCATGACCCTGGGGCTCCTCCAGCTCGTCGTCACTTTCGTCGCGGTCTTCTGGTACGGACGCAGCGCACAGCATCGGGTGGATCCGCTGGCCCGGGCCGTCAGGGAGCAGGCGGTCACCGCCGGCAGAAACACCGGGGTGGCGAGATGAACGACTTCAGCTCCGGGACACAGGCCACCGTCCTGCTCCTGTTCACCGTCCTGGTCACCCTCACGCTGCTCATGTGCGTGATGGCGGGGCCGGACCGCGACGACCTGACGAACTTCTACACCGGCTACCGCTCGCTCACCCCGTTCAAGAACGGCCTGGCCATCGCGGGCGACTACATCTCCGCGGCCACGGTGCTGAGCACCACCGGCATCATCGCGCTCACCGGATACGACGGCTACGTCCTCGCGGTCAGCACCGCCCTGTCCCTGGTGCTGCTCATGTTCCTGCTGGCAGAACCCCTGCGCAACGCCGGGCGGTTCACGATGGGTGACGTCCTGGCCCGCAACATGCCCGGGCGGGCCGTGCGTGTCGCGGCCTGTCTGGTGACGCTTTCGGCGACCGTGCCCTTCCTGATCGTCCAGCTCTCCGGGGCCGGGTCGCTCCTCACCTTCATCCTCGATCTACCGCACGTGGCGGGCGCCAGGACCGGCAGCATCGTCATGGTCGGCAGCCTGATGATCATTTACGCGGCGCTCGGCGGTATGCGAGGCACCGCGCTCGTTCAGATGGTCAAGATCGTGTTCCTGCTCGCCACCAGCGCCGGCGTCGCCGCCCTGGTGATGAACCGCTTCGACTGGAGCTTCGGCGCCATGCTCAGGGCCGCCCAGCAGGGCAGCGGCGCGGGTCCCGCCTTCCTCCAGCAGGGACTTCAGCTGGGCACCTCGGCCGGTGAGCGGCTGGACTTCATCGGGTTCCAGATCACCGTGGTTCTCGGTGTGGCCTGCCTGCCCCACATCACGATGCGTCTGTACTCCGCGCAGGACGCGCCGGCCGTGCGTCGCGCCATGTCGTGGGCGGTCGGCACGGTCACCACGTTCTGCCTGCTCGTGATCATCATGGGGACGGGCGCGGCGGCGCTGGTGGGTTCACAGTCCATCATCGCGGCCGACCCGCACGGCAGGACTTCGGTGCTCATGCTGTCGCAGATGCTCGGCGGGGCACCCGGCTCCGCGGGCACGACGATTCTGTACTCGGCCGTGGCGGGCATGGTGTTCATCACCCTGCTGTCGTCGGTGGCGGGGATGACCCTGGCCGCGGCCTCCTCGCTCGCCCACGACCTGTTCGCCCAGGTGGCACGGCGGGGGCAGGCGGAGCCGCGTACGGAGATGACGGTGGCTGCATGGACGAGTGTGGCCGTGGGAACCCTCGCCATCGGCCTCGCCACCCTGGTCCAGAACTGGGACGTCGGCGTGCTGACCACTCTGGCCATCTGCATCGGGGCATCGGCGGTGGCGCCCGCGCTGACCTACTCCCTGTTCTGGCGGGGCTTCACCCGTACCGGTCTGCTCGCCTCCCTCTACGGCGGCGCGGCCTGCGCGCTGGTGCTGATGGTCTTCTCCAAGGCCGTTTCGGGCACGCCGTCCGCCGCCTTCCCGGACGCCGACTTCGCCCTGTTCCCCATGCAGTCCACCGGACTGGTCTCCGTCCCCTTCGGCTACCTCGCGGGCTGGCTGGGCAGCCGTCTGGACCACCGGCGCCGCCCCGCCGACAGCGGGGAGAACCGGCGGCTGTACGAGGAGAACGAGGCACGGCTGCTCGCCGCGGCCGACTGACCACGGCGACGCGGGCGGGCTGCGCGAGCGGCTTCGGTGCCGCCGGCGTGGTCCGCCCGACGCCGCGGAGGCGGCCCGTCAGCCCGGGCTCGACGGGACGATGCCGTAATACGCCGTCGTGGTACACGGTCAGGAAGTTCATCGCAGGTGAAGGATCCCTCGCGCTGGCCGGCGTCACGCTGTCCGCTGCCCGGGACAGCCCGCACGGCACGAACGACGCGCAGGCGGGCGTCCGGCCCGAGTATGTCAAGATCGTCACGGATCCCGGTCCCAACACCTTCCCCGGCAGCCTGCAGGGCGTCACGGACCACGGCGCGCAGCGTGTGCTCGAGGTCGAGGTGGCCGGGCAGTTGGTCAGGACCAAGCCGCGCGCCAAGGCTCTTCCTTACGCGGACGGCCAGTTGGTACTCCAGTCGTAGTAACTCGTCATCGAAGGAATCCCCATGATCTTCATCACCGCCAAGTTCCGGGTCCGTCCCGAGCACGCCGACCGCTGGCCCGAGATCGCCGCTGACTTCACCCGGGCCACGCGCGCCGAGCCGGGCTGCCTGTGGTTCGACTGGTCGCGCAGTGTGGCGGACCCGACGGAGTACGTCCTGGTCGAGGCCTTCCGCGACGACGAGGCCGGGGCCGCGCATGTGCAGTCCGCGCACTTCAAGGCCGCGCAGCAGACGTTGCCGCCCCATCTGGCCGAGACGCCGCGCATCGTCCATATGAACGTTCCGCAGCACGACTGGTCACTGCTGGGGGAGATGGCGGTCCCCGGCCAGGAGTGGCAAGGCCTGGGACGGTCAGGCGAACGTGCCGGCCAGTGATTGTTCGGTCCAGACGGTCTTGCCGTCGCGGGTGTAGCGGGCGCCCCAGCGTTCGGCCATCTGGGCGACCAGGAACAGACCGCGCCCGCCCTCGTCGGTGGTCCGGGCGTGGCGTAGATGGGGTGAGGTGTGGCTGGTGTCGCTGACCTCGCACACCAGACACCGTTCACGGATCAGCCGCAGCGTCGCGGGTCCGCCGGCGTAGCGGTAGACGTTGGTGACCAGTTCGCTGGCGATCAATTCGGTCGTGAACGCCAGGTGCTCCAGGCCCCATTCGCTCAGCTTGGCCGAGGTCAGTGCCCGGGCCCGGGCGGCACTGGCGGGCTCCAGCGGCAGCCGCCAGGAAGCGACATCGTCCGGTGGCAGCACGCGGGTGCGGGCGATCAGCAACGCGACGTCGTCGCCGGGGCGCGCGGGAACGAGGGAGTCGACCACCGCCTGGCATGTGCGTTCCAGCGCGTCCTCGGGTCGGGTGAGTGCCGCGCACAGCTTGGTCAGGCCGACGTCGGGATCGATGTGGCGTTCGCCGATGAGCCCGTCGGTGTACAGGCACAGCAGGCTTCCCTCGGCCAGCTCGACGTCCCGGGCCTCGAACGGCAGGCCGCCCAGGCCGAGCGGTGGGCCGGCGGGCAGGTCCAGCGGAGCCGCCCGTCCGTCCGGAGGGGTGACCACCGGCGGCGGGTGGCCGGCGCGGGCCACGGAGCACCGCCCGGAGACCGGGTCGTACACGGCGTACAGGCAGGTGGCCCCGACGACCTGCTCCCCCACCGGCCGTTCGCCGGCCGCTTCCTGTTCGGCCACCAGCAGCAGGACCAGATCGTCCAGGCGGGAGAGGACCTCGTCCGGTTCCAGGTCGAGACTGGCGAGCGTGTGGACGGCGGTACGCAGCCGGCCCATCGTGGCAGCGGCGTGGATGCCGCGTCCCACCACGTCGCCGACGACGAGGGCGACCCGGGCCCCGGACAGGGGAATGACGTCGAACCAGTCGCCGCCCAGGCCGGGGGCCGCGCTGGCCGGCAGGTAGCGCAGGGCCACCTCGGCGGCCGACTGATCCGGAACCGCCCGGGGCAGCAGGCTGCTCTGCAGGGCGAACGCGGTCTGCTGCTGCTGAGTGAAGCGCCGGGCGTTGTCGATGGCGACGGCGGCGCGCGAGGCGAGTTCCTGGGCGAGGGTGAGATCGTCCGCCTCGAACGGATCGGGGCGGCGCGAGCGCCACAGGGTCATCACGCCCAGCACCAGGCCCCGCGCGGAAACAGGGACCACGATCAACGAGTGGGCGCTCAGCTCCGGAGCGTGGGCCCCCTGGCGGCCTCGCGTGGAGAACCACTCGGGCGGGAGGACCGGTTCCAGGACGGGCTCGCCCTCGTCCAGGCATCTGGCCTGGGGCGTGTCAGGCCCGAACTCCACCGGCACACCGTGGGGATGGGGCGGGCCGGTTTGCTGGGCGCCGACGCCGCTGACGCCCACACGCACCACCGGCTCCGCCGGCGTGTGTGTCAGCTCCTCACCACGCGTCACCGACTGCAGCAGGTCCACCGAGGCGTGGTCGGCGAGGTGGGGCACCATCACCTCGGCGAGTTCCCGGGCGGTCTCCGCCACGTCGAGGGTGGTTCCGATGCGGCTGCCGGCCTGGTCGAGGAGCGCGAGCCGGCGTTGGGCCCGATGGCGTTCGGTGATGTCCTCGATCATCTCGGCCACACCCAGGATGCGGCCCGACGCATCCACCATCGGGAAGGACGAGACCATCGCGACCCGCTCCTGTGCCGGATCCCACTGCAGGCGAACGAACTGTTCGGAGTAGACCGTCGGCCTTCCGGTCTCCATGACCTGGCGCACCCGGTCCACGGCCCTGCGTGCGTCGTCGGGGACGAGGAAACAGCCGGTGGGCCGCCCCCGGAACTGTGCCTCCGGGACGCCGCTGAAGCGTTCGATGGCCCGGTTGACCCGGAGAAGTCTCAGATCGGGGCCGTGGACGACCAGACCGATCGGGCACCGGCGGTACAGCCCCTCGAGCACCGCGCGGTCCCTCTGCCACTCCAGGACCTCGACCGCGGGTGCCCCGGCGAGGAACCACTCACGGATGTGGCCGGCACGCGAGAGGGCATGGGCCCGGAGCCCCATCTCCACGAGCCGCCCGTCGCGGTGCCGCACGTTGAGCACCCCGAACCAGCCGCCGGTGCTCCTGCAGCTCGTCACGGCGTCCCTGACCGCCGGCAGATCGCCGGGATCGACAAGGACCTCGAACGCCGGACGACCGATCACGGCTGTGTCCGGATGACCGAGCAGTTCCTTGGCCCGCCGGTTCCATGCGACCACCGTTCCCCGGTCGTCGAGCACCGCCAAGGCGGCGAGATGCAGGGCGAACGGATCGTCGTGGTCGCTGAGCTCCGTCATCCGCTTCTCCACCGCTGGACACCACCTTGTCCCCGGCCGCCGACGTTCCAGGCCGGTGGCGGGACGTTCGTCGACACGCACTCGGCTGCTGATGCCATGTAAGCCTATTGAACCCGGGGAGACCGCGGCCTCGCCCGCAGCGTGGTGCAGGTGGCGGACATGCGAGCATCACGGCGGGCCCCCGCCCGCTCATCAGCGCCCCGAAGCGGCGCAGCCGGTGAACGCCGTCTGAGCACGAGGGCGCCTGTCCGCACGGCACGGACGAGGCGGGGGCGGTCCCCAGGGGTCGGGCATCGACCGGGACCGCCCCCGCCGGTTCACTCGGCGAGCGGGCCGAACTCCTTGCGGGTGTCGACCGGCTCGCCGAACAGCTGCCACCGCTCGCCCTTGAACCGCATCAGCTGCATCGTCTCGATCGGGAAGGCGTCGTCGGCCCCGGTGGCGAGGGTGACCCCGGGCAGCAGCATGCCCACCTTCACGTCGTTCAGGTTGCGCACCGCCTCCCGCAGCCCCTCCCTGGTCGGGCACTCCATCGCGTCCAGCGCCTTGTGCAGGCTGGAGGCGGCGGCCCAGCCGTAGGCATTGAACTGGTCGGCCGGGTCGGAGTCGGGCGCGTACTTGCGCAGCGCGTCCGTGTACGTCTTCATCTCCGGGTCGTCGGCCCACTGCGGGTCGGCGGGGTCCTTGAAGTAGGTCGCCGAGACCACGCCCTGGACGTTCTTGAACCCGACGGGCTTGAGTACGGCCGCCGACGAGGACACGTTGTTGACGATGTGCAGCGGGTTCCACTTGGTGTTCTTGGCGTCGGCGGCGAGGGCCTGGCTGCCGAACTTGGGCGTGGTGATGTTGAGCAGCACGTCCGCCTTCGATCGGGCCAGGCTCGTCATCTGCGCCGAGACGGAGGGGGCCGTGACCTCGTAGCTCTCCTCGGCGACCACCTTGACGCCGCTGCCGGCGACGGCCTCCTTGAACCCGCCGAGCAGGTCCTTGCCGAAGTCGTCGTTCTGGAAGAGGACCGCGACCTCGGCCTTCGGCTTCTCGTCCTTGAGGTACTTGGCGTACACCCGCGCCTCGGACACGTAGTTGGGCTGCCAGCCGATGGTCCAGGGGTGCTTGTCGTCCGTGCCCCAGACGGAGGCACCCGTGGCGACGAAGGGCTGCGGCACCTTCTGCTTGTTGAGGTAGTCCCAGACGGCTGCCGTGGACGGGGTGCCGAGGCTCTGGAACACGGCGAAGACCTTCTCCCGCTCGACCAGTCTGCGGGCTTCCTCGACCGCCTTGGGCGGCTGGTAGCCGTCGTCACGGACGACGAAGTCGACCTTGCGGCCGTCTATGCCGCCGTTGTCGTTGACGTGGTCGAAGTAGGCGGCCACGCCCTTGCTGATCGTGCCGTACGCGGACGCAGGTCCCGACAGCGGGTAGATCCCACCCAGCTTGATGGTCTTGTCGGTGATGCCGGTGGTCTGCTGGCCCTTGCACGCGCCATCGGCGGCGGTGTCCTGGGAGTCCTGTCCTCGCTGGCTGCTGCAGGCGGTCGCGGTGAGCAGGGCGGCGGTCACGGCCGCGGCCGCCCGCACAGCGGTGGTCTTGCGCATGTGAGTCATTCCTTCTCGGTGCGGGGCGGTGCGCCCACGGGTTCGGCATCGGCAACTGCGGGGTCCGCGGGGGTGTCCGCGGAGGATTCGGATGCGGCCGGGGACTCGGGCCGTTCACCGGGCACGCATGCGGCTGGGGGCGCCGGCTCCACGCCGGACGCGGAGCCGGTGTCGGGCGTGCGGTCGGGGCCGGGCAGGCGACGGGCGACGACGGCCCGGACGCGGCCCGGCAGACCGGCCAGTCCCGTCGGCGCCACGAACATCACCGTGATGATCAGCAGGCCGAAGACCACTCCCGGTGCCGCCTCGCTCAGGTCCTGGGACACGCTCGGCACGTACATCACGAACGCCGCCCCCAGCAGGGGCCCGTACAGCGAACCGAGCCCTCCCACCACCAGGCCGGCCAGCAGCGTGATGGACAGGACGAAGCTGAAGGAGTCGGGCGAGACGAAGCCGATCACCCAGGTGTACAGACAGCCGCCGACGCCCGCGAACATCGCGCTCCACGCGAAGGCGAGGGTCTTGTGCAGCGACAGCCGTACGCCCATGACCTCGGCGGCGCTCTCGTTGTCCCGTACGGCGAGCAGAGCCCGGCCGACCCGGGAGCGCAGCAGATTGCGGGCGAGCAGCAGGGCGACCGCGGTGACGGTGAGGACGACGAGGTACAGCCACTGGTCCTCGGCCAGCCCGCTCCACTCGGGCGGCTGCAGTTTGTCCACGGTCAAGCCCATGGAACCGCCCGTCACCGGTTCGAGCCGCTTGAGCAGGGGCGGCAGGAACACTGCGAACGCGAGGGTGACCAGGGCCAGGTACAGGCCGCGCAGCCGCAGCGCGGGCACGCCGAAAGCCAGGCCCAGCAGGAAGCATCCGGCGGCCGCGACCGGCAGGGTGGTCAGGTGGCCGGTGTCGTACCGGTCGAGCATGACCGCCGACGTGTAGGCGCCCGCCGCGAAGAACGCGCCGTGCCCGAGCGAGATCTGCCCGCCGAAGCCGACCAGCAGATTCAGTCCCGCCAGCGCCACGGCGTACAGCAGCACCATGGTCAGCTGGAAGACCTGGAAGGGGGCGAAGTAGAACGGTGCGCCGACGGCGATTGCCACCGTGAGCAGGAGGGTGAGCGCGGCCCGCAGGCGCCGGGCTCGGTCCATGCCGAGGGGTGCGGTGATCGTGCTCATGCCCGTTCCACCGCCGCTCGTCCGAACAGGCCCTGGGGCCGCACCAGCAGCACGGCCAGGATGATCACCAAGGGGACGCCCACCTTCAGATCGGCGCCGACCACATCGACGTACGCCCCGGTCAGCGTCTCGGCGACACCCACGAACAGGCCGCCGACGACGGCGCCGACCGGGCTGTCGAAGCCTCCGAGGGTGGCCGCGGCGAAGGCGTAGATCAGCACTCCGCCCATCATGTTGGGCTCCAGGAACAGCAGCGGGGCGACGAGTACGCCCGACACGGCGCCGACCATCGCGGCCAGCCCCCAGCCGAGCATCAGCACCCGGCTCACCCCGATGCCCGAGAACCGGGCGGAGGCCGGGTTGCAGGCGACCGCCCGCATCACCAGGCCGATGGAGGTGTGCTGGAACAGCAGGTACAGCAGGCCCATCACGACGGCCACCACGCCGATGATCCCGAGCGTCGACCAGTCCACGCGCACTCCGGCCAGGTCGAGCCCGCCGTCGGGGAACGGCTGCGGGAAGTCCTTCACGGTGAACGACCAGATCAGGCCGGCCAGCGCGTTGACGAAGATGAACAGGCCGACCGTGACGATGACGACCGTCAGCTCGGGCGCACCCTGCACGGGGCGGATGACGATCCGTTCGACCAGCATGCCGCCGGCGAAGGACACCGCGAGGGTGACCGGCAGCGCCAGCCAGAACGGCATCCCGGACGCCACCAGCTGCCAGGCGACGTATGTGGAGAGCATGGCCAGCTCGCCCTGCGCGAAGTTGACGATCCCGGTGAACCGGTGGATCAGCACCAGGGCCAGTGCCAGGCTGGCGTACACCGCGCCGGAGCCCAGCCCTTCCACCACCTGCTGGAGAAGTTCGGTCACGGCACTCACCCGGCCTTCCGGGCGCCGACGGAGACACCGAGGTACACCTCGGCGACCTGCCCGTCCTCGCGGATCTGCTGGGCCGGCCCGGACAGCACCAGGCGGCCGGCCTCCAGTACGTGCGCCCGGTGCGCGATGTCCAGCGCGAGTTGGGCGTTCTGCTCGACGACGACCACAGTGGTGCGATCCTCCTCGTTGACGGCACGGACGATCTCGAACAACTCGCGGGTGACCAGCGGGGCGAGGCCCAGGGACGGCTCGTCCAGGAGCAGCAGAGAGGGCCGCAGCATCAGCGCCCTGCCGATGGCGAGCATCTGCTGCTCCCCGCCGCTGAGGCTGCCCGCGGCCTGCCGCGAGCGCTGGCGCAGCTTGGGGAAGTAGCCGTAGATCCGCTCCAGGTCGGCCGCCACGGCCGCCCGCTCGGCACGGCGCCGCATGCGCAGGTGGGCCCCGATGCGCAGGTTCTCCTCGACGCTCAGGTCGTTGAAGGTGCCGCGGCCCTCGGGTACGTGCGCCACACCGAGCCGGGCGGCCTGCTCGGGCGAGCGGCCCAGCAGTTGCGTACCGTTCAAGGTGATCGAGCCGCGGCCGCGGACCATGCCGCAGAGCGCCCGTAGCGTCGTGGTCTTGCCCGCGCCGTTGGGCCCGAGGATCGCGCAGACGTCGCCGCGGGCGACGGAGAAGTCGAGGCCCTGGAGTACGCGCGCCTGGCCGTAGCCGGCGTGCAGGTCGGTGACCCGCAGGAAGTCCGGCTGCTTCGCACTCTCCGTGGAGTCGGTGGACTCGGTGGGGCCGGTGGTGGGCTCGCTCATACGGCCACTCCCAGGTACGCCTCGATGACCGCCGCGTCACGTTGGATCTCCTCCGGCGAGCCCTCGGCGATCTTGCGGCCGAAGTCGAGGCAGACCACCTTGTCGCACAGGCCCATCACGAAGCCCATGTGGTGTTCGACCACCACGAGGGTGAGGCCGAAGTCCTGGTGCATCGACCGGACCACATCCGCGAAGTCGCCGACCTCGCCGTGGCTGAGCCCGTTGACGGGTTCGTCGAGCAGCAGCAGCCTCGGCCGTACCGCGAGCGCCCGGGCGAGTTCGACGCGTTTGAGCGTGCCGAACGGCAGTCCGGAGGCTGGGTGGTCGGCGACGCCCGCCAGGCCCAGCCGCCGTAGCAGATCGTCTGCCTGGTCACGCAGTTCCCTCTCCTCTCGCCGGACCCGGGGCAGCCGCAGCGCCGCGGCGAGGTGTCCGGTGCGCCCCCGGCTGTGGGCGCCGACCATGACGTTCTCCCGGACCGTGAGCCGCGGGAACAGGCCCAGGTTCTGGAAGGTGCGGGCGATGCCGCGCCCGGCCACGGTGTGCGGCGGAAGGGCGAGCAGGTCCTCTCCCTCGAACCGCACGGTTCCCGCATCGGGGGTGCAGCGCCTGGTGAGGCAGTTGAACAAGGTGGTCTTGCCGGCTCCGTTCGGCCCGATGAGCCCTACGGCGGTGCCGGGCTCGACGGTGAACGCGACACCGTCCAGGGCCGTGATCCCGCCGAAGCGCACGCTGATACCGTCGACCGCGAGCATGAGTGACGCCCTTTCCGACGTGCTGGGGGGTGGGCGAGCGTCACAGTAGGTGGGGGTGTTCGGGGCGCACATTGGGTGCGGGCACCCAACTTCCGGGGCGCCGGACTGTGCGCCGCGCACAGGTGTCCGCCGATGTCTCACTCCGAGCCTGTTGACGGAGCACGAGTCGGGCGGCGACGATCGGCGCCATGCCCCGCGGTCCCGCTCCGGGTACCCCCCGACTCTCCGAACCGCTCCGCCGGGAGCGGCGGCGGATCCTGCACACCGTCCACGACCGGATCGAGGAGGTGGCGGAGGCCGCCGTCGAGGTGATGCGCACGGAGATCCCCTCGTACGCGCTGCAGGACGAGCGGTTCTTCGACGACGTCCGCGAGCAGGTGCTCGAGCACTACCGGATGCAGTTGGCGGCGCTGGCCGGCGACCGGGACATCGCGCCCGAGGACCTGGTGTTCAGCCGCGCGGCGGCGATGCGCAGGGCCCGGGCGGGGTTCGCCCTGGAGGACTGGATCAGTGCCTTCCGGGTGGGCCGGCAGGTGCTGTGGGACGCGCTGCTGGACTGTGCGGGCACCTCCGCCGAGGGCCAGCAGGCCGCACTGTCCCTCATCACCCCGCTGATGCGTTACGTCGACTTCGCCAGCACCCATGCCGCGCAGGCCTACGTCGAGTACCAGCAGCACGTGGTGGCGGACGCGGACCGCGAGCGCCGGGATCTCCTGGACCAGCTGCTGGCGGGTGTGGCACCGGCGCGCGGTCCGCTGTTCGCGGCGGCGCAGGCGTACGGCATCGGACCGCGCTCGCCGATGATGGCGGTGGTCGCCGTGTGCGGCGACGGCACCGGGGACGTCACCTCGGCCGAGCACGGGTACGCGACCAGCGCGTCGATCAGCGTCGCCGGGCCCTGGGCCGGCAGAACCCTGGTCGTCGCGCGCCACGGCGAGGTGGTGACCGTGCCCGTGGTCCGGGCCGGCATGAACGCGGAGGACATCTGCGCCCACTTCGCGGCCGTGCAGGGGCGGCTCGCGCGATCCGGAACCAGGCTCTCCATGGGCATCAGCACCGTCGCCCAGGGCGCTGCCGAGCTGCCGCGCGCCTACGCGGAAGCGCGGGCCGCCCTCGACCTGGTGCCGAGCGGGGGCGGGGTGGCGGCGCTGCCGCGGCTGTCCCCGTTCGACTATCTGGCGCTGCGCGCCGACGATCTCGCCCGCCAGCTGGTCGATTGCCGGGTGCGGGCGCTGCTGGAGGAGGACCGCAGGCGTGGCGACACGCTGGCCGCCACCATACGGGCCTTCGCGGAAGCGGATCTCAACCTGCGGCTGGCCGCCGACCGGCTGCGGATCCACCACAACACGGCGCACTACCGGTTGCGCCGGATCGAGGAACGTTCCGGCCGCAATCCGCGCCGGATCGCCGACCTCCTGGAGCTGCTGGTCGCCCTCGCCATCCGCGACGGGGCCGGGGAAGGTGAGGACAGCCAGTGAGCGGCATCGTCGAATCCGCTGGGACCGAGACGGCACGCCAACTGCCGGAACAGCAGGGGAAGTCGGGCCCGTCCGAGGGCTGCGGCGGCCAGGACCGAACCGTGCGGCGTGCACTGCTGGACGCCGCGCTGCAGGTGTTCACCGAGCGCGGTTACACCGACGCGGGCCTCAGCGAGATCGCGGTGCGCTCCGGCATCCCGGTGGGCACCCTGTTCCAGCACTACGGCGGAAAGCGGGGGCTCTATCTCGCGCTCTGGGAGGAGTTCCGGGAGGAGCAGGAGCGCCGGACCGCGGCCATGCTGGCCGCCGAGCGCGGCCGTGGCGTGGACGACCCCATCGCCCTTTTCGTGGCGGGAGCCACGGCGTATCTGGAGGGCATCTGGGACAACCGACGGCTCGGCGCACTCCTCGTGGACGACGACGCCCCGGCGGGCTTCGACGCGCTGCGGCGCCAGTGGGACCGCGCGTGGGTACGGCGCAACGCCCGGCTGTTGAAGGTGGACGAGCGGCAACGCGCCGGCCGGGTCCGGGTGAGCGTGCTGACCACCGTCATCGGAGGAGCCGCACGCGAACTGGGCGACTGCGGGGACGAGACGGAGGCGCGGGAGATCGTGGACGAGGTGTGCGGCATCCTGATCCATTTGTCGGCACCGCCCGGCTGGGACCGCCAGGGCGACAGCGGCCGTTGACGCCCCGGCCGCCACGAAACCGTGCGCGATCATCAGCCCGTTTCCGTGTGAACCGCCGGTCACCACCACGGTCTTTTCCGCAGGCGTCGACCAGTGCGACGGGGTTCACGACACCCCGGTCAGCGCCGCCGCGCCCATGCCGCCGAACGACGCACGCCTCTGCGATCGGCGTACGCGCCGTCGATACGAGGGCTGCTCGCCTCCTCACAGCTCCGGTCCGTTTGCCTCAGTTCCCGGTCCCGTGGGCGGACGAAAGGGTCAGATGCCTGCCGTGTCCGCGACCTCGTTGCCCTTCGCCACCAGCGCGTCGATGCGCTCAGCGGTGGGAGTCCCGGACGCGGCCTTGTTCCGCGGTTCGTCCATCGCACGGCGCATCACACCCTCGGCGATGATCGCGACCTTCCACAGGCCCATCGCGTGCCAGTAGCCCAGCGCCGTCAGGTCGCGTCCCGACGACGCCGAGTAGGCCGCCACGAGTTCCTCGCGGTTCGGGAAGCCGTCGAGAGCGGTCGCGGCGAAGTCGCCCGAGGTCTTCTCGCCCTCGGCCGGCCAGTAGGCCAGCAGGCTGCCCAGGTCCGCCAGCGGCTCCCCCAGCGTCGACAGTTCCCAGTCGAGCACCGCGGTCACCTCTCCGGTGCCGTAGGAGGTGATGACGTTGCGCAGATGGAAGTCGCCGTGCACGAGCGTCAGTTCGTGCTGCTCCGGGGCTGCCGCGACAAGGCGCCGGGTGAGGTCGTCCAGGGCGGGCAGCTCGCGGGTCCTGGACCTCTCCCACTGGGCCGACCACCGCTTGAGCTGACGCTGCGCATACGGCTTGTGGCCGGACAGACCGGTCAGCCCGGTCTCCTGGAGGTCGACCGAGTGGATCTTCGCCAGCGTCCGCGGCAACGACATCCCGATCGCCCGGCGGCGTTCGGGCGTCAACGACCGTGCGATCGTCATCCTGTCAACGACCTGGCCGTCCACGAACTCCATGAGCAGCAGCGGGACGTCGGTGACGGCGGGGTCTTCGGTCAGCCCGAGCACCCGCGGGGTCGGGACGGCGGTGCCTTCCAGGGCGGTGAGAATGCGCGCTTCGCGGGCCACGTCGTGCGCCGACGCCAACAGGCGACCCAGCGGCGGGCGCCGCAGCACCCGCCTGCGGCCCGCCCGGTCCCGTACGAGATACGTCAGATTCGACTGGCCCAGCCCGATCCGTTCGAAGGTCAAGGGCCCGTCGAAGTCGACGCCGAGGGTGTCGAACCAGCGGCTCACCGCCCCGGCGTCGATTCCGCCGATGTCCGCACTAGACACCGATGCCCGCTCTCTGCCTGAACGGGAGTGCGTCACCGAGGAGTTGTCCGCCGTCGATGACCATCGTCTCGCCGGTGATCCAGCTCGCGGCGTCCGAGACGAGGAAGGTGACCGCGGAGGCGATGTCGGCGGGCTCCCCGATGCGGCCCAGCGCCACCGAGGCGGACACCTCCTCCTCATGTTCCTTCCACAGTGCCTCGGCCAGCTTCGTGCGCACCACACCGGGGGCCACCGCGTTGACGCGGACCTTCGGAGAGAGCTCCAGGGCCAGCTGCTTCGTGAGATGGATCAGCGCGGCCTTGGAGGCGTTGTACAGCCCGATGTTCGCCTCGGAGGCCATGCCGCCCACCGACGCGGTGTTGACGACCGCCCCGCCGTGCTCGCCCATCCAGGCCCGGGTGGCCAGGGACGTCCACAGGACGGGAGCCCACAGGTTCACGTCGAAGGTCTTCGCGAACCGGCCGTGGTCCTGGTCGATGACCGGCCCGAAGGCCGGGTTGGTCCCCGCGTTGTTGACGAGGATGTCCAGGCTGCCGAAGCGTTCGAGTGTCAGCTCCGTACAGCGCCGGGCCGCCTCTTCGTCCACCGCGTGCGCCCCGACGCCGAGCGCTGTGCCCTTGACCTGGGCCGCGGCGGCGTCGGCCGCCTCCTGGGAGCGGGAGGTGAGGACGACGTTCGCGCCGGCTGCGGCGATGGACTGGGCGATGGCCAGCCCGATGCCGCGTGAGGCTCCGGTGACGACGGCGGTGCGGCCGGTGAGATCGAGTCCTGTCATCTCAGCTCACCGCCGCCGTCGCGTCGCGGTACTGGCGCAGTTCCTGCTTGGCGATGGCCCGCTTGTGGACCTCGTCGGGTCCGTCCGCCAGCCGCAGCGTCCGCAGGTGCGCGTACATCATCGCCAAGGGGAAGTCGTCGGTCACTCCCGCTCCCCCGTGCACTTGGATCGCGCGGTCGATGATCTTCAACGCGATGTCGGGGGCGGCCACCTTGATGGCCGCGATCTCGGTGCGCGCCTCCTTGTTCCCGACCGTGTCCATCAGGTACGCGGCCTTGAGCGTGAGCAGGCGGATCATCTCGATGTCGATCCGCGCTTCCGCGATCCAGTCCTGGATGTTGGACCGTTCGGCGACCGGGCTGCCGAACGTCACCCGAGACTGTGCGCGCCGGCACATCAGTTCCAGCGCCCGCTCGGCCGCGCCGATGGCCCGCATGCAGTGGTGGATACGACCGGGCCCGAGCCGGGCCTGGCTGATCGCGAAACCCTCGCCCTCGCCCTTGAGGAGGTCCTTGGCCGGCACCCGGACGTTCTCGAAGACGATCTCCGCATGGCCCTCGCGGTCCGCGTAGCCGAACACCGGGAGGTTGCGGACCACGGTGACGCCGGGGGCGTCGATCGGGACGACCATCATCGACTGCTGGCGATGGGGGGCCGCCGTGGGGTCGGTCTTGCCCATCACGATGAGCACCTTGCAGTTCTTGTGCATCGCGTTCGAGGCGAACCACTTGCGTCCGTTGAGCACGTAGGCGTCGCCGTCGCGCTCCATCCGCAGCTCGATGTTGGTGGCGTCGGAGCTGGCGACACGCGGCTCGGTCATGGCGAAGGCCGAGGCCATCGTCCCGTCGAGCAAGGGCTTGAGGTACTTCTCCTTGTGCTCGTCGGTGCCGAACAGCGTGAGCACCTCCATGTTGCCGGTGTCGGGCGCGTTGCAGTTGCACGCCTCGGAGGCGATGTGGCTGCGGCCCATGATCTCCGCCAGCGGCGCGTACTCGAGGTTCGTCAGACCGGGGCCCCACTCGGGGTGCGGGTGGAACAGGTTCCACAGCCCACGCCTGCGTGCCTCCGCCTTGAGCTCTTCGAGGACCGGCGGGTGGAAGTGCGGGTCGCCCGACGCGCGCATCTGCTCGTCGTACACCGCCTCGGCGGGGTAGACGCGCTCATCCATGAACTCGAGCAGATCCGCCCGGTACTTCTTGGCGCGGTCCGACATCTCAAACAGGGACATCCGAACTCCTGACGGGTAGGGAGGGAAAGTTGGGCGGGCGCTTGTCCAGGTGACCGGCCACGCCTTCGACGACGCCGGACCCGCGGAAGGCCTGGAACATGAGGCCCTCCGCCCGGGTCACGGAATCGGCGTAGCTGCCGTCCGCGTCGTTGCTCAGTTGGCTCTTGACGGTGGCCATGGAGGCCGGGGAGCAGCGCGTCGCCAGATCGGTGCCGTACGCGGCGGCGGCATCGACCACGCTGCCGGTGGGGACCAGGTGGTGTCCGACATGTCCGCGCCGGTGCTGACGGTGCTTCCGGGATGGCCGGCGCCGCCGCCTCCACTGGATGCGTCCGACCTGTATAGTTGAATCCGACGTCAAGTTCAATAGCTGCCGCCACGGGACCCCATGAAGAAAGCCGCCCAGCCCCAGGGGAATGAGCGGCTACGAGACAGACGGATCAGCGGTGGCCGGGGAACCGGAGAGCGTTCGCCCAGAGCCGGGTGACCGTGGCCACGAGCTCCTCGAAGTCCACCGGCGTGCCTTCTTCTTCCTGCCCTTCACTGCGCACGAAGGCGTTGTAGGCCATGACGCTGACCATGCCCGACAGCGCCCGGGACGCCATCATCGGATCGACCTCACGGTCTGCGACGCCCCGCGCCTGCAGGTCGGCGATACCGCGGGCGTTACGGCGGATGAACGCGTCCCCGCGTCGCCTTCGGAACTCACGGAACTCCGGCTCCACTTGGGCCACCTGCTCCAGCAGTGCCATCAGCTTCGCGTTCCGCCTGTATGCCGCGAGATAGGCACGGTTGCTCGCTTCCAGTACCGCATAGGGATCGTCGGTGCCCTCCACCCGGCCCGTGCCGGGGTGCATCATGTCCTCCTGCGCCTCCAGGAGGACGGCGGCGAGCACCTCTTCCTTGTTGGAGAAGTAGGTGTAGAAGGATCCCGCGGCGCACCGAGCCTCTTTGGTGATGTCGGTCAGGCGGGCGTCGAGGTAGCCGTCCCGTTCGAACACCTTGCGCGCGGCCTTCACCAAGGCGGCCCGTGTCCGCGCCCCGCGCTGCGTCGTGGGCGGCTCGCGCAGTTGCGAGAAGGGCGCCACCGGCGGTGCCTTCTCGCTGTCGGTCTCCTCGGGCGCGGTGGTGTCCATCTCCGGGACCTTACTTGAATCCGACGCCATAGTCACAAACCCCCAAGGGGCAGGAAGGGCCGGCTGCTCTCCCGGGCCTCCGAGGCTCACGGGCGGCCGGCGGCGACATCGCCGAGCGCGGTGTCACCGGTCAGAGCGCTACGGTCGACGGCCCGCTTGAGGATCTTCCCCGTCGGGCCCTCGGGCAGCGCGTCGACGAAGGCGATGTTGTCGGGGATGGCGGCCGCGTGACGGCGCACAGGATCGAAGACGCTGGTCATGAGTGATGCCTTCCCGGGGTGTGAGCCGGTGTCGGTGCGGGTCTCGCCCTCGCCGATCGGTTGAGCTGGCCCGGCCTGCTCGTCAAGTCCGCTGCCGGGGCGGCCGGATGACGCACCTCACTGCGCTTGATGCGCCGATCGGTCAGGTGGTGATACGGAAGCGTTCGGCGAGTTGACGGCGGGTGTCGGCGGCACTGGTGTGCAGCACTCCCCCGATACCGATCCGCGCCGCTCCGTCGAGGTTCTGCTGCAGATCGTCGATCATGACCGCCTCCTCGGGCGCGACACCGAGGCGCTCACATGCGATCGCGTAGATCCGTCGGGAAGGCTTGCGGATGCCGACCGCGGAGGAGATGACGACGACATCGGCGACGGTGGCGAGGTCGACGCCGTCGTAGGTCCCGGTTCCGAACGAGTTGGACACCAGCGCGACGGGACAGCCGGCGGCTCGAAGACCAGCCAGCAGCGCGAGCATGTCCTGGTCGATCGACATGCCCGCTTGCATCCGCGCCGTGAGCCCCTGGGCCGGGACGTCGGCGCCGTGGGCGCGGAGACGTTCGGCGAATCCGCGCTCGAACGCCTCGGCGTCGATACGTCCGCACTCGTGGTCGGCCAGGAGGGTGCGTGAGGGCTGGTCCCGGGCGAGGAGATCCAGCGGCAGACGCGGGTCACCGCCGAGGGAGGCGCCGAAGTCGGTGAAAGCCCGCAGCACACTGGAGGTGATGACCCCGCCGAAGTCCACCAGGACCGCGGTCCGGTCCTTCTCCCGCTCCATCAGACGACCTCGAACAGTCCGGCCGCGCCCATTCCGCCGCCGACGCACATCGAGATCACGACGTACCGGACACCGCGGCGCTTGCCCTCGATGAGGGCATGCCCCACCAGGCGGGCGCCGGTCATTCCGTAGGGATGGCCGACCGAGATCGCGCCGCCGTTGACGTTGAACCGCTCCGGGTCGATCTTGAGCTCGTCGCGGCAGTACAGGGCCTGGGAGGCGAACGCCTCGTTGAGTTCCCACAGGCCGATGTCGTCGATGGTGAGGTTGTGCTGCTTCAGCAGCTTCGGGATGGCGAACACCGGGCCGATGCCCATCTCGTCCGGTGCGCAGCCGGCGACGGTCGTCCCCCGGTAGACGCCCAGCGGTTCCAGCCCGCGGCGCTCGGCCTCCTTCGACTCCATCAGCACCGACGCCGAAGCCCCGTCCGACAGCTGCGAGGAGTTTCCCGCCGTCACGCTGGAGTGCGCGCTCACCTGACCGTCGGGCAGCACCGGCGTCAGCCCGGCCAGCCCGTCGAGGGTCGTCGAGGCGCGGTTGCCCTCGTCCCGGGTCAGGGTGATCTCCTCGTCGCGCACTGCCCCGGACTGCTTGTCGAGGACCTTCTTGACACCGGAGAGCGGGACGATCTCCTGGTCGAACCGGCCGGCCTGCTGGGCCGCCGCGGTGCGCTGCTGCGACAGCAGCGCGAACTCGTCCTGGCGTTCCCGGCTCACGGCGTAGCGTTCGGCGACGATCTCCGCCGTCTGCAGCATCGGCAGGTAGATGCCCGGCTTGTGCTCGGCCAGCCAGGGATCGGTCATGCGGTGGGTGTTCATGTGGTCGTTCTGCACCAGGGAGATCGACTCGACGCCGCCACCGACAGCGACCTGCATGCCGTCCGTGACGATCTGCTTGGCGGCCGTCGCGATGGCCATCAGGCCCGACGAGCACTGCCGGTCGATGGTCATCCCTGACGCGGTGTCGGGAAGTCCGGCGCGGAGGGCGGCCTGTCGCGCGACGTTGAATCCCGCGGACCCCTGCTGCACGGCACAGCCGAAGACGACGTCCTCGACCTCTCCTCCGTCGAGCCCGGCGCGCCGTACCGCGTGCGAGAGAGCATGCGCGGCGAGTTCCTGTGCCTGGGTGTCGTTGAACGCGCCACGGTAGGCCTTTCCGATCGGCGTCCGCGCCGTCGAAACGATGACTGCTTCCCTCATGTCGCCTCACTGCTTCCTGTCGGTCCGGTTCTCCTCCCGACCCGGTTATAGTTGAAGTCGGCGTCATGTTCAACCACGTTCCCGCCTCCCGGGGCCTTGACATGCCCCCTCCCTGACTGGAGGCTACCGACCAGTCGGTACGAGGAGAGGGATGGTGACCGAGCTGAAGATCTCCACCGCTGCGGGCGTCTTCGACGCGATCGTCTCGGGCCCGCCCGAAGGCCGCCCGGTACTGCTGCTGCACGGCTTCCCACAGACCGGAGCGGTGTGGCGGGAGCAGATCGAGGCGTTGGCCGCCCACGGCTATCGGGCGGTGGCACCCGACCAACGTGGCTACTCCCCCGGAGCCCGCCCTCGGCGGCCCGAGGACTACCGCATGGGCCTTCTCGTCGACGACGTGGTCGCGATCACCGAGGAACTGGGCTGGTCGGCGTTCGACCTGGTCGGCCACGACTGGGGCGGTGCGGTGGCCTGGTGGACCGCGCACGCCCACCCCGGCCGCGTGCGCACCCTGACGGTCGTCTCGACCCCGCACCCCGGCGCGCTGGCCACCACCCTGCGCACCGATCAGGATCAGCGGGCACGCTCGCGCTACATGATCGACTGGCGCGACACACCCGCGACCGAAGAGCGCATGCTGGCCCACGACGCCCAAGAGCTACGCGGCTTCTACGCCGGGAAGGTCCCGCAGGACAGCGCCGAGGCCTACGTACGGCACCTGTCCCGGCCGGGCGCTCTCACGGCGGCGCTGAACTGGTACCGGGCCGGCCGCCCCGACAGCGCGATCGGCGTCATCGACCTGCCCACCCTGTACGTCTGGAGCACGGAGGACAGCGCGTTCGGCCCGGCGGCCGCGAGGGAGACCGGACAGTGGGTCAAGGGGCCGTACCGGTTCGAGACCCTCCAGGGCGTCAGCCACTGGATCCCGGAGGCAGCGCCCGAAACACTGAGCCGCCTGGTGCTCGAGCATCTGCGAACGCACGGCGAGGCGAGTACTGAACCGCAGCGAACACCACAAGGTTCGTCGACTCCCTGAAGGTGATCCGTGAAGACGGCGCGGGCGGCCTGGCGCCGCCTTGAGCCCCTGCACGCGATGATCTGCTTCGCCCCCGAGGGACGGCGACGGTACACGGACCTCGGTCCCGAGCGGCCGCGCCGGGTACTTCGCCTCCCGGAACGCCGCGTCCGGCCGGGCGTCCGCCGAACTGGTCATCTCGATCTGGCCCAGCGCCCCCTGAGCAGTGGCCCGTGACCGTGATCCTTCGTGTCCGGTGCGACTGCTGGAGCAGGGCTCGCACCGGCCCGGCACCGTGGCCGACCAGCCTGAGCCCCCCCTCAGACGGCGGCCGGCTTCCCCGGGCCGGGGACGGTGCGGAAGCGGAACGGTTCCGGTTCGCGGCCCGCCTGGACGAACCAGCACTCCCCCGCACCGTCGCCGGTGACGATCCGCAGCACCGTGTCCGCCACGACCTCGGCCGGGATGACGGGCAGGCCCTGCTCGGAAAGCATGTCGCGCAGCGGGTCGATGATGCGCGATTCGGCGAACCCCGGGCAGACCGCGTTGAAGCGCACATTGTCCGGGGCGAGAGCCGGTCCGAGGGAGCGTGCGAGTCCGACGACCGCGTGCTTGTTGGCCGCGTACAGGGGGTCGAGCGGTACCGCCGCCAGTCCGGCGAGCGAGGAGGTCGCCACGATCGCCCCTCCGCCGCGGGCTCGCAGCGCCGGCAGCACCGCGTGGGTGCCGTAGACCACGCCGTCGAGGTTGGCGCCCATCGCCCGGCGGTAGCGCGCCGGATCGAAGTCGTCGCCGACGCCGCATCCGGTCGCCACGCCCGCGTTGAGCAGCGCGATGTCGACCCCGCCGTACTGCTCCTGGGCGAAGTCCACCAGCGCGCGGTTGGCCTCGAGGTCGGAGACGTCACAGGCGCGGAAGGCACCGTCGATCAGGTCGGCCACCTCTCGGCCGCCCCGCGCGTCGAGGTCCGCGACGACCACCCGTGCCCCGGCCTCCGCCAGCGCGAGTGCCATGGCCCGGCCGAGTCCGCCGGCACCTCCGGTCACGATCGCCACCTTGCCTGCGAGTGCGGCGCCGTCCGCCTGCCCTCCTCGAAGGGCCTCGGCGGCGGTCACACCAGCTCCAGCACGAGCTTGCCGACGTTCTCGCCGCGGAAGAGCATCTGCAGCGTCTCGGGGAAGTCGTCCACGGTACCCCTCACCACGTGTTCCTTGACCTTGATACGGCCGTCCGCGATCCAGGCGGAGATCTCCTGGGCGGCCTTGGCGTACTGCTGGGCGTAGTCGAAGACGACGAAGCCCTCCATGCGGGCCCGACGCACCAGCAGCGTCAGATAGTTGGAGGGGCCCTTGACCGGGGTGGCGTTGTTGTACTGGCTGATCGCGCCGCAGACCACGACGCGCGCGTGCATCGCCAGCCGGGTCAGGGCGGCGTCGAGGATGTCCCCTCCGACGTTGTCGAAATAGACGTCGATGCCGTCGGGAGCCTCCCGGCGCAGTGCCTTCCTCACGTCCTCCGCGCGGTAGTCGATCGCCGCGTGGAAACCCAGTTCGCCGGTGAGCAGCGCGCACTTCTCCGGTCCTCCGGCGATGCCCACGACCCGGCAGCCCTTGGCCTTCGCGATCTGCCCCACCATGGTGCCGACCGCGCCGGCCGCCCCGGACACCACGACGGTCTCGCCGTCCTTCAGCGCCCCGACGTCGAGGAGGCCGAAGTAGGCGGTCATGCCGGGCATGCCCAGTGCGCCGAGATAGGTGGAGGGCGGGGCGAGAGAGGTGTCGATCTTCATCGCCCCCTTGCCGTCGGAGACCACGTGCTCCTGGACACCGAACGTGCCGACCACGTGATCACCCGGCCGGTAGTCGGGGTGGTTCGAGGCGGTGACCTCGACGACCGACCCGGCACGCATCACCTCACCGATGCCGACCGGCGGGAGGTAGGAGGGACGGTCGTCCAGCCAGCCGCGCATGGCCGGGTCGAGGGAGACGACTCGCGTCCGGCCCGCGAAGCGGCCCGGGCCAGGGTCCTCGACGGGCACGGAACGGTGTTGCCAGTCCTCGGGTTTCACTTCGCCGACGGGGCGGGCTGCCAGACGGATCTGGCGGTTGGTCGCAGACATCACGTCTCCTGTCGTTCACGGCTCCACAGCGAGGATACCGACCAGTAGGTATGTCCTGAGTAGTGACGTGCGCCACATGCAATGAAGCGAGCGGATCGCGGAGCCCGCGCCGCGTCAACGCGGCTCCCACGATGAGGGCATTGCTACTACGGCTACGGGGTGATGACGTGGCCGATGCGCGGCGAGGTCCGACCCGACTGGACCTCGTGCCAGACCCGCTCGAGGCTCTGCGGGCCGGCGCTGCGCACGATGTCGACCCATCCCTCGGCCACGGGCAGGAACTCCTTCCACGCCTCGGCGAAACGGTGGTCCAGCCCTTCCCGCCCCCAGTCGCCGATGCGCTTGCGCATCTGGTCGGGGGCGAAGAACATGCCCGGCCCCGTCTCCGCAAGGGTGCCGGCGGGCGCGGGTTCCTGGTTGGTGATGCCGACGACCACCTCGTGCACCAACGAGTCACCCAGGTGGGCGCCCAGCCGGGCGGACAACTGCTCGTCGCCCGCGAAGTCGGCGTACAGCGTCTGCGTCTGCGGCAGTCGGGAAACGTCCTCGTAGGTCAGTACCCGGTCGTAGCAGCCGAGGCCCTCGGTGAAAGCCAGATTGCGCGGGGAGGTCAGGCCGACCACCTCGCAGCCCTGCCCCTGGAGCAGATGGGCGGCGCCGTAGGCGGTCTTGCTCGAGGCGGAGGACAGAACCACGGTCTTCGCACCCAGCCAGGCGTTGTCGACGAGCCAGTCGGCCAGCATGAACGAGGTCCAGAACAGCGGGCGGTACAGAACGTGCAGGTCCTCCCGGCCGGCCTCGTAGGCGAGGTCGCCGGTGGTGAGGGCGTAGGCGTTGTAGGGCCTGGGCAGCGGCACGCGATGGGGGCCGGCCTCGCGGAAGCCGCGCTCGTCGACCCGGTCGGGGCGGACCAGCAGGTGGCTCGCGGACGGGTAGTAGCCGTAATAGCGACTGCCGGTCTCGATGCCCCCGACCCGGGAGGCGATGACTTCGGCGAAGCCCCAGAGGGGCACGATGCCCCAGCCGGCCCGGGGCGCGGGGAAGAACTCCCAGTAACGGAACGAGTCGCCGAGCGCGGCGTAGGTGACGTTGTTGGCGGTCAGGCCGACCCGGTCGACGCGCAGCAGAGCCTCACCCTCCCGCACCTGCGGGACGGGGGCGTCGGCCAGCTCCGCGGTAGACAGGTCGTCGCGGCGGACGAGCAGGTTCCAGGCCGTGCCGGCGGTGGTGTTGTCCATGCCCGGAACGTACTTGAATCCGGATTCGGATTCAATACTGAGGGCCGGGGACACCAACCGCGCCTGTCTGGAGTCCTGTCGCCCCGACACCGACCTGATGGCCGCCATCGAGCAGGCCGCCGCAGTCGCCCCACGACCTTCTGGTGCCGAGCGGCCCCGAGAGCACCGAGAGCACCGAGAGCACCGAGAGCACCGAGCAGTATCGCGTCCCGTTCGCCGCCACCGGACCTACGCCCGGAGGGCCACGCGGAGGGCGGAGTGCAGGCGGGGTGTGTGCGTCCACTCACGGTCGCGTGACGGAGGGATCTGCCAGCACAGACCCGGACTCAGGACGCGGTGCAGCGGCGGGATCACGACGTGGCTGCCCCGCCCGAGGACACGCACCTGCGGGAGGTCCCAGTCGGCTGCGGATCCGGGAGGAATCAGCCAGTACAGGCGCCCGCCGAAGCCGTCCCTGATCACGGCCCCCGTCTCGTCGCCGAGGTGCCTCAGTACGTCGATCCCGAGGTCGAGCGGCACGCGTACGGCGTCCCACCAGCCCCCCGCCGCCACGGTCCGCACCTCGACACTGCACGGTTGCATCCACCACGGGGGTCTGCCGACTGCCATCGCCCTCACCGGCTTTCCGATCCGACGCCCCGACCGTAGGGCGCAAGCGCACCGCCGACTTGCCTCCGGGCGCAGAGAAGTTGTCCCCGTGCGCAGCGCGCCCCGACCACTGTGGCCCGGACACGCTACGTCCAAGTAGCTTTACTGGTCGTATTGGTGTGCGAGCTCCAGGGAGACTTCCATGGGACACCCCCGCCCCTTAGTGATCGACCCGACCGGCCGCGACATCCACGGCGAGGCCGCCCGGATCCGCGAGCGCGGACCGGTGACCCCCGTCGAACTGCCCGACGGCGTCCAGGTCTGGGCCGTCAGCAGCCCCGACCTCCTCAAGCGCCTGCTCACCGACCCACGCGTCTCCAAGGACCCGCGCCGGCACTGGACTCAGTGGATCAACGGCGAGATCGCCCCGGAATGGCCGCTGTTCACCTGGGTCGCGGTGCAGAACATGTTCACCGCCTACGGAGGCGAGCACAAACGGCTGCGTGCCCTGGTCTCCAAGGCCTTCACCGCACGCCGTACCGCGGCACTGCGGCCTCGTATCGAAGAGATCGCCGCGACCCTCCTGGACCGCATCGAGACGGCCGGGCAGCGGGGCCAAGTCGTCGATCTGCGCGAGGAGTTCTGCTATCCGCTGCCGATTCAGGTGATCAGCGAACTCCTCGGCCTGCCCGAGGAACAGGGTGCGGAGCTACGGGCCGTCGTGGACGGCGTCTTCCACACCTCCGCCACCCCTGAGGAAGTCACCGACAACTACGCGCGGTTCTACGCGGCGCTGGGCGAACTCGTCGCCCTCAAGCGGCGGTCGCCGGGCGACGACCTGACCTCGGCGCTCATCGCGGCCCGCGACGACGGCGACACCGGGCTGAGCGAGCAGGAACTGCTCGACACCCTGGTGCTCATGATCAGCGCCGGCCATGAGACCACGGTCAACCTGATGGACAACGCCATCCATCTCCTGCTGACCCATCCGGACCAGCTCGCCCATGTCCGCTCCGGCCGCGTCCTGTGGGAGGACGTGGTCGAGGAGGCACTGCGCGTGGAGGCGCCCGTCGCCAGCCTGCCGCTGCGGTACGCCGTCGAGGACCTCGAGATGAGCGAGTTCGACGGCCCGGACGAGATGGTGATCGGCAAGGGCGAGGCCATCCTCGCCGCGTACGCGGCCGCCGGGCGTCACCCCGGGAAGTACGGCGAGGACGCCGACCGTTTCGACGTCACCCGCATCGACAAGGAGCACCTGTCCTTCGGGCACGGCGTGCACTTCTGCCTGGGTGCTCCGCTGGGTCGGCTAGAGGCCCACATCGCGCTGCGGGCGCTCTTCGACCGCTTCCCCGGACTCCGGCTCGCCGTGTCCAAGGACGAGTTGGAGCCGGTCGACTCCTTCATCTCGAACGGTCACCGCTCCCTTCCGGTGCGCCTCGCCTGATCACTCGCCACGCCACCACGCCAGCAGTCGCGCGGCCCATCCGTGCCGCACGCGTCCGCCCTCCGGCACCGCCGACGGCTGGGGCGTCGGCGCGGACCGCTCGACGGGCAGCTCTTCACCGACGGTGAGCGGGGTGACGGTGGACGGCGGGAACCTGACCGGCAGCGCAGCCAGCGCACGGTGGAAGGGACCCGGCCGCCAGGTCAATTCCCCGACGGGCACGGCCAGTTCGACGTCGGGAAGCCGGTCGAGCAGCTTCTCCACGGCCACCGCCGCGATCAGCCGGGCCGGACTCTGCGCCGGGCAGTTGTGCGGGCCCGCGCTCCACGCCAAGTGGGCGCGGTTGCCCGCACGCTGAGTCACCGTCAGGGACGGGTCGGTGTTCGCCGCAGCGAGACTGACCACGAGCGGATGCCCCGCCCGCAGCGCCACCCCTTCGTACACGACGTCGTGGATCGGGTAGTGCACGGCGTAGTTGGCCATGGGCGGGTCGGTCCACAGCACCTCGTCGAGGGCGTCCTCCACCGGCAGACTGCCGCCCGAGAGGCTGCCCGCGAACCGGTCGTCGGAGAGCAGCAGCCGCAGGCTGTTGGCGATCAGGTTCTGCTGGGGCTCGGTGCCCGCGCCCATGAGCAGGACGAGTGTGTGCACCATCTCCTCGTCGGTGAGACCTGCGGGATGGTCCATGAGCCAGGACGTCACATCCGGCCCGGGCTGCCGGCGCTTCAGCACGACGAGGTCCAGCAGCGTCGTCGCGAGCAGTTCGTTCGCCTTCTCGGCATCCACTCCGTCGAAGATCCCGGACATTCCCTGCACCAGCCGCTCTCCGTACTCGTCCGGGCAGCCGAACAGACGGTTGAACACCAGCAGGGGAAGCACCTGGGCGTATTCGCCGAGCAGATCGGCCCGCCCGGCCGGGGCGATGCGGTCGATGAGCGTGTCCGCGCTCGCCTCGACATGGCCGCGCAGGGTGGCGGGGGCGACCCGCGCCAGGCTGTCCGTGATCGCCCCACGCAGTCTGCGGTGTTCCGCGCCGTCGGTCCACAGCGCGTTCGGCCGGTACATCATCATCGGCACGACCGGGCTGTCCAGGGGGACGGTGCCGTCCGCCAGGTCGTTCCAGCGGCGGGGGTCCTTGGAGAACGTCTCGGTGCTGCGCAGGACGTGCAGGGCGGCGTCGTATCCGACGACGAGCGAGGCCCGCACGCCGGGCGCCAGCTCGACCGGCGCGATCGGGCCGGCCTCGCGCAGCCGCCGGTACACGGCCGCCGGGTCGGCAGCGAACTCGGGCCCGTACAGGGACTCGTGCGCGGGGCAGCCCGGCGGCGGGAAGGACGGTACGGGGGATGCGGAGGTCACGCGTGCTCCAGGTGGCCATCGGGGGTCCCGCCGCCCGGGCGAGGCCGAGTGTGGGAAAGGGTCAGGAGGTACTCGACGAGATCGATGAGAGCCCGCGTGGACGAGACCCGGTCGCGGGCGTCGCAGCGGACGAGGGGTGTCTCGGGCAGCAGGTCGAGGGCCTCGCGCACTTCCTCGAGCTCGTACGCGGGAGCGCCGTGGAACTGGTTGAGGGCGACCGCGTACGGCAGTCCGTGCTCCTCCAGGACGCCCATGACCTCGAAGGACTGGCTGAGGCGGCGGGTGTCGGCGAGGACGAGCGCGCCGAGGGCGCCCCGTGTCATGTCCTGCCACAGCCGGGTGAAGCGCTGCTGGCCCGGGGTTCCGAAGAGGTAGAGCACCAGGCGGTCGTTGAGGGTGAGCCGGCCGAAGTCGAGGGCGACCGTGGTGGTCGTCTTGTCCCGCGTACCGGCCAGGTCGTCGACGAGGGCGCCGGCCTCGGTCATGACCTCCTCGGTGCGCAGGGGACGGATCTCGGAGAGCGTGCCGACGAACGTGGTCTTGCCGACCGCGAAGTGGCCCACGATCAGCAGCTTGGCCCCGGTCTGGACGCTGGGTCGCAGGTAGACGTCGTCAGAGGCGGGCGCGGAGTCCATCGAGCACCTCCTGGAGGATTCGGGCGTCGGTCGGCCGAGCGGCGGGAATCGGCGCGCGGGTGACGATGTGGCCGCTGTCCATCAGGTCGGCGATCAGCACTTTGGCCACGCCCACCGGCAGCGACAGATGGCCGGCCACCTCGGCGACGGACAGGGCTCCGGGCCGGCACAGCTCCATGAGCCTGCGCTTTTCCGGGTTGAGACCGGTCAGCGGCAGATCGCCGGTCGCGATCAGCAGGGTGACGAGGTCCAGGGTGTTGCGGGTGGGGTGGGCGCGGCCGTCCGTGACGACGTACGACCGCACCAGCCGGTCTGCGGGGCGGCGCCGGGACGTCATTCCGGGCTGCCGGTGTCCTGCCGGGCGGGGCTGGTCAGCTCCTTGCCGAGCCGGTCGACGAGCTTGTGCATGCGGTAGCTGACCGCCTCCATGTCGACGTCCTCGCCGGTGGAGACCGCGAGGTAGGCGCCCTCGCCGGCGGCGACCAGGAAGACGTAGCCGTGCGCGAACTCGATCAGGGTCTGCCGCCACGGGGTGTGCGAGGTGCCGCAGAACTCGGCCGTGCTGCGGCTGATCGACTGGACGCCGGACAGGCCGGCCGCGAGCCGTTCGGCGTCGTCCCGGTCGATGTCCTTCGAGAAGGCGCGGAGCATGCCGTCGGCGGAGAGCAGGATCGCGTGGCGTGCCTGCGGGACCTTCAGCACCTCGTCCAGCATCCAGCCCAGCTCGTTGCTGGTGGGCCCGGTCATTCGTGGCTGTTCCCTTCGTGTTCGTCACGGGTGTGCTGGGCGGCCCGGCCGGTGCGGGTGCCGCGTGCGAAGGCGCCCATGCGCCAGGCGTTCTCCTCAGCCGAGCGGCCGCCGACCTCGTCGGCCGGTACGGGCTCCACGGCCGGTTGCCGTGCGCTGCGGCGGCGGCGTCTGGGCAGGCCTCCCGGGGTGGTCGCCGCCGCCGGTTCGGTACCGGGCACGGATTCGGGGGCGAAAGGATCGGCGGTGGGTGCCGTGCCGGGCGAGGGCGCCTGTGCAGGAGAGGGCGCGGGCGCGGCGGCGGACGTGGGCGAAGACGGTTCGGCGGACGGCACGGGTGCCTGGATGCCGGCGTCCAGGTGGGTGAGTAGGCCGGTCGGCAGGAACACCACGGCGCGTACACCGCCGTACGGAGAGAGCGTGTCCACGGACACGCTGAACCCGTAGCGCTGGGTGAGCGCCCCGATGACGGCGAAGCCGAAGCGGGGCGGGTCGCCGAGCCGGGTGATGTCCACCGCGTGCGCGCCGGCGAGCAGCTCGGCAGCGTGCTCGGCGGCCCGGGCGTCCATGCCGACCCCGGCGTCGTCGATCACCACGCAGGCGCCGTTGTGCACCGTCTGGACGGTGACCTCGACCATCGTGCCCGGCTGGGAGTGACGTGCCGCGTTGTCGAGGAGTTCGGCGACCGCGAGCACCACCGGTTCGACCGCCCGGCTCCGTACGGCGATGTCGACCTCGCCGTTGATGCGGATGCGCCGGTAGTCACGGATGCGGGAGGTGGCGCCACGTACGACCTCGATGAGCGCGGAGGTGGCGCGCTGGCGGCCCGGCCATGAGCCGCACAGCACGGCGATGGCCTGGGCACGGCGGCCGAACTGGGCGTTGGCGTGGTCGATTTCGAGCAGGTCCCGCAGCACGCCGGGGTCGTCGTGCCGGTCCTGCATCTCGGCGATGGACACCTGCTGTTCGTTGGCCAGCGCCTGGATGGAGCGCATCGACGCCTTCAGGGCGGCCTTCGCCGACTGGTCGGCACGCGACCGGGCGTGCTCGACCGCGCCGGTGAACCTTTCCAGGACACCGTCGAGGCATTTCGCGAACTCCGTGTCGGCGAGCCGGCCGTCGAGCAGGCCGACGGCCGGGACCTGCAGGTGGGGCGTGTCCTCCAGGGCCGGCAGCCGCACCGAGACGAGGTGCCGCAGTTCCTCGTCCCGTGCCCGCAGGCCGTCCCTCAGTTCGGTGTTCCGTCTGCGCTGGCGTGCGGTGATGCCGCGTTCACGCACCATCAGCACGCCAACGGCGAACAGGCCCACGGCCAGGCACCAGAACACCGCCTCCGGTATCCGTTCCGTCATCAAGTCCTCACAGCAGGTGGCGGGTCGGCGAGCGCACGACGGTAGTGCCGCATCCGCGGGCCCACTTGTCCGGGCGCGCAGAGAAGTTGCCGTGGCACGCAGGCGCGTGCGCGGGACCGGCCGAGCGCGCCGGGCTCGCGCCTGGCGTAGGCCAATGAGGCCGGAACGAGTTCCGGAAACCGATTGCTGGTCCCTAGTCTGCGCCGAGTGACAGCTCGCGGACACAAATGACAGCTCGCGGACACAGCGGACACAGCGGACACAAGGGAGTTCCGGGCTGCTCTCACGGCCGTCGGGACACGTCACAGCAGAGGGGATACGTTGCCCACGGGAAGCTACGTCGTGGAGACGACGAGGACCGCCGAGGTCGAAGCGCGCGAGCAGACCGATCTGTGGAGTGAGCGCGTCGCGGCCTACCAGACCCGGATGGACTACAGGTTCACCCGCGCCGAGGTCTTCCGCGGTGAGATGGTCCGGCAGCGCAGCGACACCTACCAGGTCGTCACGTGGGACAGCGACCAGATCGCGTACGCCCGTACACCCGTCCTGATCCGCCAGGTGCCGGACCCCGACTACCGGCTGCTCTTCCCGCTCTCCGGTGAGCTGCAGCTGCGGCAGGACGACCGGGAGGTGCGGCTGACGCCGGGCACGGGCACCTTGATCACACTCGGTGCGCCCTTCGAGATCCTGCACGGCGCGTCCCTGCGCGGTGTCATCATGTCGATCCCGGCGCAGTCCATCGACGGCCCGCTGAACCGGAAGGCACCGCTGGCCACCGGGCTCGATCTGGCCAAGGGGCTGGGTCGCGTGGTGCACTCCGTGGTGCGCAGCCTGAACGAGGAGCGCGACCACCTCGACGCTCCGCAGTTCGACGCCGTCTGTGACCGCGTCGTCGAACTGCTCTGCATGCTCGCCTGCGGCGACGACCGTCCCGACGCACCAGGGCATCTGAGGGAGGTCGAGGCGGTGGTCCGCCGCTACGTGCGCGATCACGCAGCCGACCCCGACCTGTCGGGCAACTCCATTGCCCGCGCCCTCGGCTGGTCCCTGCGCCAGATCCAGCTCGCGCTCCAGCACGCGGGTACCACGCCCCGCGACCTGATCCGCGAGGAGCGCCTGCGGCTGGCCCGCGAGCGTCTCCTGTGCGCCGACTGCACGCATATGACGATCACGGATCTGGCGTACGCCTCCGGCTTCTCCTCGGGCAGCGCCATGAGCACGGCCTTCCGCCGACGCTTCGGGGTGAGCCCCCGCGAGATGCGTCACAAGGCCCGCTGATCCGGCACCCGCCGGGTCTGCCCAAGAAGGCAGCGTCACGCACGAGCCAAGGGCGCAACCGCTGATGATCGTCCGGTGCCGTTTGGCCGATCGGGCGCCGTCGTGGAGCGTGACCTGGTGGACGTCGCCATGCGCGTCGCCTCTTTGCGGTCTACCTACTGACGCGATCACGCGCGGGGACGCCTGCGAGACTGTTCGGTCCGCCCCAGATGACGGGGTTCAACGCAGCGTAGTCAGCACCTGCTCAGCACGGGAGAGGTTGAGAAAGGTGATGACGTGCGCTTCTGGTCAGCACCGAACCAGCACGGGGACCAGCACGTCAGCGCCAAATCATCCCGAATGACGCAACAGGGACACTGCCCGTTCCGCCATGAAATCAAGTCCTCTGGACGGCCGCCGAAGCACCGGCATAGGGGCAACACGCACACCCCGCCCCCGAACTATGTAGTCCCACCACATGTGCCCCTGACCAGCAGATTCCTACCGTGTGCGAACACACACCCGTCCCCACCGCACACGAGGAAGTGGCGAACATGGCCTCCGCAACAACCGCTCCCCCACCACCCGGGAATCTCAAGCGCATAGTCGCCGCCAGCCTCATCGGCACCACCATCGAGTGGTACGACAACTCATTCGATCGGAGCTAGGACCTGCGGTTTTTCATGATCCCGGCGACCGAAGTCAGCACGGAACCAGCACGGGATGGTGGCGTGCTGACTCACTGCTGGCCGACTTGATCCACAGCACGCTCTGCGGAGCCTGATGGCACCCGTCTACGGTTACACGCTGTCACGTACGGCTCCGTCATCTCGCATGGCACTGGCTTCCGTTCACATCAAGGCAGTAGCCGGGCACGTGCGAACGCCTTGAAGTGTCGGCGGCGAGTGCGCACCAGCACGCCTTCTTCGTGGACGGGTAAGCCCCGGGGCGCCCTGCACTGACGGGGAGCCTCGGATGTTCCCGCAGCCATTTCACGAGCATTGCAAGCAGAAACCGCGCGCACGCGCATCGGCGCCACAGCTCCGGCGAAACCCCGTCAGCCGGATCCGCACTGCCATCACGGCTTGCCCTGTGAGAAGAGAGCTCTGTCCAACGCGGTGCGGACCGTCCCGGAGGTGAGATCGTGGCTCGGCACCAGGGACAAGAGTGCCGTCATCAAAAGCAGCCAGCGAACCCCCTCGCCGGTCTGCCCGTTCACACCGGGCAGCACAGGGACTAGGAACGCGGCGGCCAGGAGGATGAGGGCCGGAATGAAGCGGCGTAGCAGGCGGCTCGCGCGCGGCACGAAGGGCTCGGCCATTTGGTGGGCCAGCAGTTCTTCCAGGTCGTCGGTGGCCAAGGAGTGCACGCCGCTGAGCAGTGAGTCACAGATACGCAGGTACTCGCTGCGCGTTCGCACTCTGGCGAGTGCCAATCTGTGGCGCTCTACCAGCTCGGCGAGTGCGGCACCATCTCGGCAGCCCTGACGACGTATTGCCCAGTCGGCGAGGGTGGTACGACGGTGGACAACCGAGGCGCGGCGAAGGTCCGCCGCGAGGTCATCGAGGTACGTCCGAGCTTGATGCAACGCGCGTGGATACCACCAGCGGGGGGCGAGTTGGTAACAGCGGGCAGTGATGAAGAACAGCCGGTACAGCGCGACGTCGAGGGGGCGCTCCCGGTCCGCGTACCTGTAGCGGTGGTTGAAGGCGCGGATCCATACCAACATCCACTTCTGCGCTCCCAGACCCAAGAAGTATCCGAAGAGGACACCGACCGCCGCGACAGGCCGTTGGTCCGCCGCGAGGTGAACCCACAGCACGCCGGCGGCCCACGCCATCACGGCCGTAGCGATGAGCAGCAGGACCGTACCCGCAAACAAGAACGGGACGGCGAACGTCGCCCCCCACAGCAAGGAGCGTGGCGAGCGCAGAGCGATCCGGATGTCGCGACGGCGGTTGACGACTGTGCCCACGCCCATAGCAGCGCATTCGACGACGGCGAAACTCATGACATCGACCCATGCGGCAACCACTGCTGCTCCCGACGCAACCACAGCAATCATCGACAATGCAGCAAGCACGATGGCGAACACGACCACCGTGTTCCGCTGCACCACCGGAACTCGCAGACGGACCCAGGCCAGGTACACCGCCAGGCGAAGCTTCGTCTGTTCGGGACCCCCCTCGGGCAAGTACTCGCTCGCCGAATGTATTGATCTCGCGACGTCACGCAGCTCCGCCAGCTCTGTACGTAGGACGTCCTCGTGGACGATTAGCCGCATGAAGGCCAAGAGTCCTCCCCACGCGGCTTCCACCGCTGGTATTCGTGCGAGACTGGCACCTGTCAGCCAGGGCCCACCAGACCCACTCAGGTCACACGCCACACGGCTGGCAGCAGGCTTCGAGGGCCTGCTACCCGGCCGACCGGGCCTGCTGCGGCGTACGAGTGCCACCTGCGCTGCTGACGGTATGACTTGAGGCTTCCGTAGGGGAATCCGCTCCAGGGGATTCGCGCGGATGGCAACAAGATATGGGCGATGCAGCAGTCCCGGCACGGGTGCTGCATCGCTCAACCACCGTCACATCTTCGCCCTGCGCGGCGGCGGCAGTGACAGTCCCGGCGGAGTACCGCTGCCGGGTGGGAACTTCACTCATCATGTCGCCGCGATCCGTTCCGCGCGACGGAATGCTGTAGCAGGTGCTCTTTGAAGGGGAGGAAGCGTGCTCACAGGAAGTGAGGCGACCACTATTACCCGGGCATGCGGCGCCGTCCTCCCGGAGGTTAGACAGCAGGCCACCACCTCACCGGAATGGCCATCCCTGCACGCCAGTCTGATGGACTTGCACGCGATCATCGATCAGTACGGACGCTCAACACATGCAACGGACAGCGCTCGTGAGATCCTCAGCCGCTTCAGTCACGAAGACCCGTGTCGGCAGCGATTTGCGGGCCGATGGCGGGCGCACCGTCAGCTATCGGAGTCAACTGACGGTACCGCCAGGGCTACCGGACGTGTGAAACTCGCTACGTAGATCTGCTACTCGCGGGAGGGACGTTGACGAACACCCATCCCATCGCGGACCGGCAGGAGAGCGTCGCGGCCATCCGTGTACTCAAAGGCGTCGCCGCGGCTCACCTGCGCAACCAGCGAGCGCAGACGCTGAGTTTGAGCGTCTCGATCGCCTTGGCCGTCGCTGGCCTTCTGACCGGCTCGGGTTCGCGGTACGGCACCGTCATCACCCTCGGCGGCACTCTCTGGGCCGCGCTCTACATGGGGGTGATGGCACCCTGGGCCGAGCGGTACCTGCGGATCGCCGCGACTCTTCAGGAGATGTTCGACGTCGATGTGCTCGGCCTGCCGTGGAACAACGTGGCGGTCGGGAACCGGATCGGCGACGACGAGGTGAGTCGACTCAGCCGGCGCTTTCGTGGCGGCGAGGACCGGCTGCGGGGTTACTACCTTGTGGTGGACGCCGCCGCGCCCTACGACGTGCTCTTCTGCCTGGAACAGAACCTGGCCTGGGGATCGCGGATTCGGCTTCGCTTCGCCCAGCTGATGCTCGGCGTGCTGGTGCTGTGGTCCACGGCGGGCGTCCTTGTCACCCTCGCATCCGGCGCGACGGTAAGCCGGCTCGTTGCCGGGTGGTTCGTTCCTTCGCTCGGTCTGCTGCTCCTGTGCCTGGAGATGTACCGCACCCAGATGGCGAGCATTCAGGAGCGACTGCGCGTCCTCGGGTTGGTACGTGCTGTCATCGACGACCCGACGTCACCGGTGATCGCCACACCGGCCACGCTGACCCGATTCGCCCGACAGGTGCAGGACACGCTCTATCAGATGCGGCGGCTCCAGCCGCGCCTGCCGACTTGGTACTTCCGGCGCTACCACGACCAGGACAAGGAGGATTTCCAAGTCAGGATGCAAGAGTTGGAAACGAGGTTTCCTCGGTCATGACCGTCCTCAAGGAGCTGACTCGCGAGTTCGGGGACGCTGCCGTTGCGTCGGCGATCATCGAATCGCTGCTCCACAACGGCCTTGAGATCCGTAGTGACAGCGTCAGGGCACTGCGGCGCGGCTACACCGGGGCTCGGTTGGCGAGGGCGCAGTTGGCCAACGTCGAGAAGCCGTACAAACCGCGTTCGTGCGTGATCAAATTCTGCCCTCCGGTGCCGGTGAACCGCCGCCGTGTGATACACGAAAGCCAGCAGCATTCTGCGATCCTGCAGCAGCGGCCCCGAAAATTCAGCCGATGGCACCTCACTGAAATCGCCTTCCCCCCAGTTATGTGTCCCGAGGGCGCCCTCGTCATCGGCCAGTCCATGGCCGACGGCATTCCGCTCGGCACGGTGGAACTCGACCAACTCGCCGACGCCTGCGAGATCATTTGGGGCGAAATGCTCTTCGGCTGGACCGGTGAGTGGTACGACAGCGAGCCGACGACGTTGGCTGCGTTACTCAAGCGCGAACTGGGCGACAGCTTCCACGCTGATGGGTGGCTACGTGGCTGGGCGCAAGATCGCGGCCTGCTCGCGCCCTCCTTCCTGGAGTTGCCGGACGAGGAAAAGCCGCTGCCCAACCCGTGGCGGCTGTTCGACGTGGGCACGCCCACGACACAGATGGGGCTCGACTGTCTGGTGGGCCGGACACACGGGGACCTGCACGGAGACAATGTCCTCATACCCGCGCACGACGGGATTGTCGATCCGGCTGGCTTCCGGCTGATCGACCTCGCCACCTACGATGCGCAGGCACCGCTGAGCCGGGATCTCGCCACTTTGCTCATATCGCTCTGTTGGCGCGAGATCGGGGCGTCCTCTTTGGACAGCCGGTCCACGTTCCTGACGTATCTGGAGCGTGACAAGCGCGACAAGCG